>NZ_DEXB01000045.1:0-153270 GCF_002366485.1 Hyphomonas sp. UBA3195 | reverse complement strand
CACGACCCGGGACGTGACCCTTTTCCGGCCGCAAGCTGCAGCGGAAGATTCAAACTGAGACACCACCTAAACACAGAACTGGTTGATCTGAGACTATGAAATAGGCAAGGCTTTTGGTTTGGGCTCCTAATCTTGGAATTCTATGCTATCAGCTAGTTCGACGCCTAACCGCGCGTCGAACTAGTGAGGTCCGCAAAACTGTGGACCAAAATCCGACCGAACTGAGGACCAAAAATTGACTTTCATGCACGTATGTGTTTGAATATATTGGATAAATAATATGGATCGTGGCACGTCACTCGCGCCATTTCTTTCAGGGTGACGCCTGACACCTCCTTTGAAATCATTGAAAATACTTGGGAAAGCTCAGGCGCTCCAGGCCTTTTCGCTGATCGTGCACTACAATTTGCCCCACAAAATGCAAACTCGTTGCACAACAAACGGCGATGAAGCATTTCTCACTTGGATCAAGATTTCTGAAGGATCGCAGCGGTTGGTGTCACTATGTCCGGCGTGTCCCGACCCGCTTCAAAGATCTCGACAGACGCGGCGTGATCCAGGTCGCCCTGCGTACCCGATCTCTGGAAGTTGCCATGATACCCCGCAACGGTCTGGCCGAAGCGGACGAGGCGTTGTGGAGCAGTCTCGCGCTCCAGGCGGAAGATACTGATGAAACAGTCTAAGCTGAAGCCTCAAAGACGGGCCAGGAGTCCACAATTTCTCCGTCTTCGTAAACGGCGATATCCCCGAATTGCAGGAAGACTGCTTCGCTCTGGTGCGGACGAAGAAATACGAACTCGTCTGGCGCGATTTGCAGCTCCGGCCCACCATTCAGCATTTCCTGGTTGGAGGAGCGTCCGAACGTCGAATTGTATTCCAGGCCGGGCGGATCAACCGGGTCGGCGAGCCAGTGGCCTCCATAAATGAATATGGTCTTGCTGTAGTTCGGATCCCACGCCCGTTTGGTGTTGTCGGCGAACTCGAGGCCGGGCATTCGTGTTCTGGCGACAGATTTGATGACCGGTGTTGCAATGAAGCTCGCGGGCGTATGGGGCTCCAACAATTCAGTGTCAAAATGCGTTGGCTTCATCAGGCACGACCCTGCAGAGACTTCATTCGCAATCGAAGTGTCCTCGTAGTAGCGATAGGTCGGACTGCCTGCTGCGTTTCGGGTGATATGCTCTATGGCTTCCTTGCCAAACACCTCAGCGGCTTGATCAAGCGCCGCCCTGTATGAACGCCAAGCTCCTGCGAGCGCCTTGTCGCGCCAGCCCAAGCTTGTGGGCAGGCTGGGAATATGCGGTTCGTAACCCATGAAACCCGCAAATTCCAAACTCGGATCCAGTTCTATTTCGTGCAACACGGCCCCCAACTCCGAACCTGGTTCGAAGCCGCCCCTGTGGAGTCCCACATCCAGTTCCAGATTAATATTCAGGGTGCGACCAACATCCTTTGCGAGATCCTGGTACTGCTCAAGTCGCTTCGGAGTATCTATGAGCCATTGGACGCGGCCTGCCGCATCAGAACGCCCGGGCGGTAGTTTGTGAAAATATTGGCGCGCAGCCTGAACGGGCAGGGGCTTGCCAAGCAACTGGCTGGCTTCGGGCATTTCCGTGCTCAGTGCCAGCAGCATGGGTAAATTGAATGTCATCAACCGATCCGTGTCGGTTCGCTTGCAAATATGGTCAATCAATCGAAGCGATGGCAGGGACTTGGCGACAATACGATATCCCATGCCCTGCGGCAGGTGGTGTTTCAGCGTATCAATATTGGCGTTGAGCCGTGCGCGATCGATCACCAGGGTCGGTGTTGCGATCCCTGCATCGGTGAGAGCTTTTTGCATTTGCAAGAAATAAGGATCTCTTGGTCCGCTCTTGTCACTGGGTTTCGACATGAGAGTTGCTACTCCTGCTAAAGCTGTTCCTCCGATCAAGAGTGTCCTTCTGCTAAGTTCAGGCATTGAAGGGAACTCCAAACACATCGGCGAGATGGGGGTTCAGGAATTTTCCAGTCGGATCGAGCGAACGGCGCAAGTCTGCGAACTTGGTAAAGTCCGGATAGAGAGCTTCCAAATCTTTGCGTTGCAGGCTGTGGTGTTTGCCCCAATGGGGGCGGCCGCCATACATTTTGAAAACTGGTTCGAACTCGCTGAAGAAATAATCATAGGCTTCGTCGACTGCCGCATGGATCGCGATGGATATTCGGGGGCCACCAAGGAACGGGCTAAGCCAGGCATCGTCGGGAGCGGTAAACCGGACCTCCATGGGAAAGAAGACGTGCTTTCGCTGATCCATCATTTTGATGATCTGCCTCAAGGCCTTGAGACCATCGTCCCAAGGGAGGTGATACTCCATTTCGTTGAACTTTATCGGGCGGGTCGTGGCCAGGAGCTGGAGGGAGGCATCACTGACATCTTCAATCGTGCCGCTGGGAAGAGCAGATTGCGCAATGCGTTTTCGGAGCCAGGGCCACCACCCGAATTCATTCCGTAGCTGTTTAAGGCCCTCCAACATTTCATCGTCATCGTTGGAAGGTTCCAGGCCGGTCGTCTCTCCGTGATGCAGATCGTGAGTGATACTGGCAGCGAGTCCCGTACCTGGAAGATAATAAAATTCGAAATTTCGATATGAGCTGGCACGGGAAAAAGCGTCATCGAGTACGGCATCTATGGGCTCTGCACTGACGATACGCCTCAGATTGAAGGAGGGGATGGTCTCAACCGTGTACTCGCTGATCACGCCCAGCGCACCGAGAGAGACTTTGCCCGCAGAAAACAGATCGGGGTTGGAATCGGCCGTGACGTTCAACAGACTGCCGTCGGCAGTTACCAGTTTGAAGGAGTGGATGTAGTCATGAAGTGCGGTCAGGGTTTGGCCTGTGCCGTGGGTGGCGGTCGAGAAGGATCCCGCGAGTGTTTGGTCGACGATGTCGGGAAGGTTTGGAAAGGCCCGATCAATCTCATTCAATTGGGATGCTGCCTGGAACAGAACGGTTCCAGCGCCAAAGGTCGCGCGCTGAGTTACAGGGTCATAGGCTTTCAAGCCGGCGAGCTGCCCAACATCCAGAATAACTCCTTCACTGGGTACGAGCCCCGAAAAAGAATGGCCGCTGCCTCTTGGGCGGATGCGTCCTGGCGTAGTTCGGATGATTTCCGAAAGTTCGGCAGCTGACGCTGGAGACCGAAACTGTTTGGGCGTGGCAGTTTGCGCGCCTGACCAGTTTCTCCAACTCTCTTCGCCAATAGGTGGCTCAGGATGATCTGGAGCGTAGTCTTCGCGGACATAGTCTCTCGTGCCCCACGCTACGTGTTGAACTATTGGAACGGCAGATACTGCCGTGAGTCCAAGGCCAGCTTGAACCACTCTCCGTCTGGATACTCCCATTGCGCCAACCTCCCCAAAATGGTAGCGATGACTATCGATAGGCAGCCGCCCTTGAACTGTCAATGAAGTACGTTTGAGTGATGACAACGAAAATCGAACCCAACACCACAAGACGATCCGCGCCTAACCAGCAGCGAAGTCGAGACACGTTTGAGCAGATTTTGATCGCCGCGGCTGACTTGATTGAGGAGGTCGGGTTCGAGAAGCTCTCGACAAACATGATCTGTAGACGAGCTGAACTCACGCCGCCGGCATTGTACCGCTACTTCCCGAACAAATATTCGGTCCTGAAAGAACTGGGCGAGCGACTGATGGCTCAGCAGAATATTTTGATGGAGAATTGGAGTCTCGACGCAGGTGACTTGAGCAATCTTGAGGCCGAAATCGAAACGCTACTCTTCGAGACAATACGGGTAACTCGACAGACCAAAGCAGGCGCGTGGATTATGCGGTCCATGCATGCCACGCCTGTATTGGCGGGTGTCAGGGTTGAGTCTCACCGACATGTTGCGCGATTGTTGGCGGAACGGATAGTCGAAACACGACCTGATCTTGATCATGGACGTATCCTGCCATCAGCGAGGCTGAGTGTTGAGATCGGGTATGCGGTGGTCGAGATGGTGTTTGATGAACGGTCGATTGATGAAGGCGAGATCCTTCGGCAGACGGCTTCCATGTTGGCCTTCAGTTTGCGACAAGCGATGAGCCATCAAGCTTAGTGCGATAGCTGGCGGCGGACGTCGCCCTTGTGATGTGCTGTTGACCCAAGATCGAACTCAAATCTGTCAGACGTTATTTGAAGGCGTTGCCGCTCCGTATGCCGATAGCCTTGAAGACCAGTGCGGCCGGACAAAAACCGGTAAAGGCGGCCTGAAACATGTTAAGCCCCGCAAAAGCAGTCAGCAGGAACCAATAGGGGGATACCCAGTATCCCAATGCGAGGCTGATCAGAACGACCAATCCGGCAAAGGCGAGTACGGCACGATCAAGATTCATATCTGTTTCCTTTCGTCAGATACTGTCAGGCGCTGGTTTTCAGAATATTCAGGCTATTCACCCACTGGATGATTGTGGGCGCAGTCATTACACCAGACCGCTGATCAATCACGCTGCCGTCCTGGAACAACAGGAGGGCAGGAATGCCGCGAACATTCAATGCGGCTCCACCTTCCGGATGGGCTTCCGTGTTGAGTTTGAAGAAGCGAAGATTGCCATCAAAGTGCTTTGCGGCCTCAGCAAATGAAGGCGCCATCATCCGACACGGTCCACACCAAGGGGCCCATACATCCAGGAGAAAACTGCCTTCGTCACGGGACATGAGTCGGTTGAGAATCTTCGTGTTGATCTCGACGGGAGCATCGCTCGCAAGGTCACCCTTGCACGATCCACAATGGCCTCTCGCCAAGCTACTCCCTATGGGCGCACGATTTACGGCGCCACATTTGGTGCAAACAATATGCTGGTGATCAGGCATCAGGAATGGTCTTTCAATTTATGAGTCTTCAGCAGACCCAACGCTGCATTTTCATAGAAGGTTTCAGACTGGCCTGTACGCAGCTTGTGTAGGAAATACTTTTCGAATCCCGCCTTGGCCAAGTGTACCCATCCCCCGGAAGCCGACCAGTTAACATTGCGAGGGGGGATCTGGGGCTGCGCAACGAACGCCACGCCGCCATCGCCGAAGTCAGCGAGACAGATCGCATTCCAGCTCGCCTTGTGTGTTGGCTGGGTTCCTTCGATAAGCTGCGCGATGTTGCGGGCGGTTGCTTCCACCATGGATTCGATCATGAAGCCTGTTTTGGGTACGCCAACTGGCACGGGCGTTTTCCCCATGGGCGGAATCGCGATGCAGACGCCGATACCAAAGATATCCGGCCATTCTGGATTACGCTGGAAGTCGTCCGTAATCACGAAACCCTTGGGGTTCACCAAGCCCTCGACATCACGCACGGCTTCGACCCCCCTGAAAGGTGGCATGAGCATAGTGTACCGGGTCGGCAGTTCATGCGTTTGCTTGACAGAGCCATCTTCGTTCAACTCCTCAACACGTACCATGTCGGCTTCGGCGCCAAGAACTCTGGCGTTGGTTATCCATTTGATATGGCGATTGCGCATCTCGCTTTCGAGCAGACCTTTGGTATCGCCCACACCATCGAGGCCGAGGTGACCGATATAGGGTTCGGGGGTAATAAAGGTGATCGGCACCTGATCGCGCATCTTGCGTTTGCGCAGTTCGGTCTCAATGATCATCGCGGTTTCATAGGCTGGCCCGAAACAGGAAGCCCCTTGTGCCGCTCCAATCACGATTGGGCCCGGATTCTTGCAAAAGGTCTCAAAGGCCGAGGCTCCTGCTTCGGCATGGTCGATGTGGCAGACCGATTGAGTGTGGCCGTTCGGGCCCAGGCCTTCGACATCATCGAAGGCGAGTTCGGGGCCCGTGGCTATGACCAGATAGTCGTATTCTACCTGCGACCCATCCGGCATACGCACGCATTTGTGCGCGGGATCAACTTTTTCTGCCCTGCCGACAATCAAGTTGACGTTTCGCTTGCGGAGGGGTTTTGCCAAGTCGACCGTGATGTCCTTGCGATCCCGCCACCCTACCATCACCCAGGGATTGGAAGGTTGGAACTGGTAGTAGTCCGTTTCGCTGATGATCGAAACCTGATGGTCCCGCCCGAGGGTCTTTTTGATTTCGTAGGCGGCGATCAATCCGCCTAGGCCCGCGCCGAGAATTACAATGTTCGCCATAACCAATCCTCCTTGCCGGAAACATGTTGTATATTAGCACTTTCGCAAATACGCAATATTACCTATATAGGTCACGATGGCATTGAGCTAAATCAAAGACCGACTGCGCGAATGCGACCGGTGGCTTGGCAGAGGAAAAAATCATGGCTGATAAATATGACCTGACACCGCAAAGTGTCTTTACAGACCTCAAGGCTGGCAAGATCGTATTGGTCGACGTCCGCGAGCCTGCAGAATTCGCAAACCAACGCATTCATGGCGCATTGCTGCACCCCTTATCCACGTTTGAACCCAAAGCGATTCCTGCGGATGGAAGCAGGCGGATCGTGTTTCAGTGTGGATCTGGCAAACGGTCCAGAATGGCGCTCAACACTTTCATGAAGGAAACAGGCGCAGACGCGGCTCATCTGGCGGGAGGCATCGCGGCCTGGACGTCGGCAGGGCAGCCCTGCATTCGGCTGGACCCGTCGACGGGTGCGATCGTTGACAAGGGAGACTATTGAGATGATCGCCCGACATATCGGTGGTCTCATTGTTGGCTTGGCGCTGGGCATGACTGCCACCGCGCAGACACTGACCATTCAGGAGTCCATCATCACGGATTTTCGTCCGGTTGTGGGGCGTATTGAGGCGAGTGATACAGCTATGGCGCGGTCTCGCCTTCAGGGTGTCATCACACAGTTGAGCATCGATGAGGGCCAAACGGTCAAGGCTGGTGAGGTGCTCGCCTTCGTGGCTGACGACACGATAGCGCCGCAAATCAATGCACTCCAATCTCGCGTCGATGGATTGACGGCGCAAATGACACAGCAGGAAGAAGACCTCGCCCGCGCGAGCAAACTGTTAGCAGATGGATTTTATCCGAAAGCCCGGTTCGAGCAGGAAAAGGCCGCTCTGGATGTTGTGAAGGCCAATCGAGCCTCCGCAGAAGAAGAACGCCGCAGTCTGATCGCCCGTCGGGCGGAAGGGTATGTCCACGCGCCAGTTGACTCACGAGTGACAGATGTACTCGTGGTTGAAGGCAGCGTGGTATCTCCGGGGCAGGTCGTTGCCAACCTCGCGACGCTCGACGGGCTGATGCGATTGTCCTTGCCGGAGCGGCATTTGAACTTTCTGGCTGAAGGCGGAGAAGTTTCGTTACGCCTGCCCGCGCGCGACAATGACGTGCGCACAGCACGCATTGAGAAGATTTATCCAGCGCTGCGAGACGGTGCAGTGGTCGCGGACGCAGTTGTGGATGGCGGATTGAATGCGCTGGTGGGCGAACGGGCCGATGTGCTCGCCCCGGTGGGTGATCGCCGCGCGATCATTCTGCCACAGGAATACGTCACCACGCGCTATGGAGTAGACTTTGTGCGCGTAAAGGTGGGTGATCGCTTCGTTGAAGCCCCCGTCGTGCTGGCGGAGCCATTGGTTTCCAATGGGGTCTTTGAGGTGCTCTCCGGACTGAGACCGGGCGATGTGGTCACATTGCCGGGAGCGGAGAACTCATGAAGGCCGATGTTTCCGGCTCCATCACCCGAGCCACGATCCGTTCACCGCTAACGCCTCTGGTCCTTCTGGCAGCGCTGGCTGTTGGTCTGATCGCCCTGTTGACTATACCGCGCGAGGAAGAGCCGCAGATATCAGTGCCGATGGTGGACATTCTGGTCCAGTCGCCCGGGCTGCGAGCGGCTGATACGGTCGAGCAGGTCACTGAGCCGCTGGAAGAAATCATCAAGGCGATTCCCGACGTCGAACATGTCTACAGTCAGAGCCGCGATGACGGCGCTATCGTCACGGCGCGGTTCATGGTCGGTACTGATGCCGATGACGCAATTCTGAGAATTCACGAAAAGATTCGCGCCAATATCGACCGCATCCCACCTGAAGTTCAGATGCCGCAAGTTGTCGGGCGCGGCATTGACGATGTTCCCATCGTTACATTGACGCTGTCCCCGGAAACGTGGACCGGAAATGTCTGGAACGATACCAGCCTGCGCATGCTCGCCGATGAGGTTCTGAAAGAACTCCTGAAGGTGGAGGATGTCGGCCTGACTAACGTTATTGGGGGACGTAGTCTCGAGCTTCGCGTTGAACCCGACATCGAGGCGCTGTCTTCTTATGGCGTCTCTCTTCAGGCGTTGGTCGATGTGACGGCGCAGGCCGTTCAGGCGCGTCCCATTGGCACGGCTCGCGGCTCTGGCGACTCAATCATCATTCAGGCTGGCGACCGGATCGCCGCTGTGGGCGATCTCGAACGGCTGGAAATTCAAGCTCCTGATGGTCGCATGGTTTATCTTTCCGACGTCGCGCGGGTCCGTGTGGCCGGCATCGAGACAGAGGCACGAGCCTGGACGCTGGAGCGGAATGCTGAGCGTGCGGAATTCGAATCACTTCCTGCCGTTACGCTTTCCCTGGCGAAACGGCCAGGCGCCAACGCGGTGGTGGTTGCGGATCAGATCCTCGAGCGTCTTGAACTATTGAAACGTGAAATGATACCGGAAGGGGTCCATATCGCTGTGACCCGCAATTATGGCGAAACGGCAAACCACAAGGCGAATGAGTTGCTCTTCCATCTGGGGCTGGCGACCGTTTCGATTGTGGTGCTGATCGCGTTTTCCATTGGTTGGCGTGAAGCCTTGGTGACACTCATTGTCATCCCGACCACAATCCTGCTGACCTTGTTTGCGGCACTGATGATGGGATACACGATCAATCGAGTCAGCCTGTTTGCGCTGATCTTCTCGATCGGCATTCTGGTTGATGATGCGATCGTCATGATCGAAAATATCTCCCGGCATTGGGCGATGAAGGACGGTCGCCCACGTGCTCAGGCCGCCATCGATGCGGTATCGGAAGTAGGAAATCCTACCATTGTTGCCACACTGACCGTTATTGCGGCCCTCTTGCCCATGATGTTCGTCTCGGGGCTCATGGGCCCTTACATGGCGCCTATTCCCGCAAACGCATCGGCCGCCATGCTGTTCTCTTTCTTCGTCGCGGTGGGAATCGCGCCTTGGTTGCTGATGAAGATTGCCGGGAAGGCGCCTGTCAGTGGGCACTCAGAGCATGAGGAGACCCGTTTGGGTCGCTTCTACCGATCTGTTGCGGGACCGATTGTCGCGAGCCGGAAAAATGCCTGGATATTCTTGGGGCTTGTCGGCGTTGCGACGCTCGCATCGCTTACTTTATTTGCCACCAAGGCTGTTACCGTCAAGCTGCTGCCCTTTGACAACAAATCGGAAATTCAGATCGTGCTGGACATGCCGGAAGGCACGACATTGGAAGAGACCGAACGCACCCTGTTTGCCCTCGCCGCGACGATGTACGATGTAGAGGAAGTTGAATCCGTTCAGGCTTATGCTGGCACAGCAGCGCCGTTCAATTTCAATGGTTTGGTGCGTCACTACTTCCTGCGTGCCGCACCGGAACTAGGGGATTTGCAGGTCAATCTTCTGGAAAAGAGTCATCGAGACCGGTCCAGCCATGACATCGCTCTTGCTTTGCGGGACCAGTTGCATGTCGTGCCATTGCCCGAAGGGGCGAGTGTGAAAGTGGTGGAAGTGCCGCCCGGTCCGCCAGTCCTTTCGACACTGCTGGCCGAGATATACGGCCCGGATGCCGAAACGCGGCGCAAGACGGCCGATGTGATTGAGCAATTGTTCCGGGACACGGAGTACATTGTCGATGTGGACAATTCCTTCGGAGGACCGCAACCGCGTCTCGTCCTTTCCGTGAATGAGACGATTGCGGCTGATCAGGGCGTCGCTGAGCAGGATATACTGGATTCGCTGGCGTTGATCTATTCAGGCCAGATCGTTGGCGTGGCACCCCGCGGCGATGGACGTGACCCACTCTCCGTATCGATCCGCCTACCGAAATCTGCGCAGGTCTGGTCCGAGCGCACGGCCAGTTTGCCAGTTCCCATACAGTCGGGCGCGCAAGCTGTCGAACTGGGCACGCTCGTGGACGCCCGGATGGAAGCGGGGTCATCGACGATTTTCCGGAGAGATGGCTACTTCGCTGACATGGTCATGGGCGAGCTTGCTGGCCGGTTCGAAGC
This sequence comes from Hyphomonas sp. UBA3195, assembly GCF_002366485.1. NCBI lineage: Bacteria > Pseudomonadati > Pseudomonadota > Alphaproteobacteria > Hyphomonadales > Hyphomonadaceae > Hyphomonas > Hyphomonas sp. UBA3195. The sequence continues at coordinate 143,091 of NZ_DEXB01000045.1, read as the reverse complement.
GCCGATCTATGGGATGTTGGAAATTCAGGATCAGGTGGAATCGTATGATTGGAAAAGTGCGGGGCTGGAGCAGCCTGCTATCCGTCTCTATGGTCAGCCATCTGATGAATCAAAGCCCTCCCTGCTTTGGGACGGCGAGTGGGAAATCACCTATGTCACTTTCCGTGACATGGGTGTGGCGTTTGGGGTGGCTCTGGTCGCCATATACATTTTGGTGGTCGCCCAGTTTGGCACGTTCCGGACACCCCTCGTTATCCTGACACCTGTGCCGCTCACTCTGATCGGCATCATGATCGGGCATTGGCTGTTCGGCGCGGCGTTTACTGCGACCTCCATGATTGGCTTTATAGCCCTTGCCGGAATTATTGTTCGAAACTCGATCTTGCTGGTCGATTTCGTTCGGCATGGCCAATTTGCGGACAAGCCATTGAAAGAAGTTCTGCTGGATGCGGGCGCGATCCGCTTCAAGCCAATCCTGTTGACGGCGCTGGCGGCGATGATTGGTGCGGCAGTGATTCTGACAGATCCGATCTTTCAGGGACTCGCGATTTCGCTCCTTTTCGGGCTTGCCTCTTCAACGGCTCTGACGGTGCTCGTGATTCCGGCGATCTATGTGGCGCTGAAGGGCCCAGATTGGGTGGCGCCAGCGGTTTCTGATGGCGATGACGATCTTGTCACAGAAGGTCAGACGGCATGAGCGAGCCTGCCGATCCACGTCCCGGTCCAGATTCAGTTGATGCGCTGTCGAATCAAGTATCCGAAGTTTGCGCGACATTGCGGGCGATGGCCAATGAGACCCGTCTACGTATTCTCTGCGAGTTGTTTGACGGTGAAATGCCGGTAAACCAGATTGCCGAGGCAGTGAACCAATCGCTATCAGCCGTGTCGCAACATTTGTCGAAATTGAAGGCCGAGGGGCTGGTTTCGTCGCGACGGGACGGTCAGGCGATATTCTACCGTTCGACCGGAGGTGTTGGCACGGCAGTCATCGAGACATTGTGCAAATTCTACGACCAGTGATTCCTGCAGAAGACGAGACGAACCTAATGGAGTTGCTTTGTCGCCTCTGACAATCGGTCCAGGATTTCCTGAGGAGCGGAAGACTTTTCGACAACAGCGGCATATCCAGCCTTGAGCGCGCGCTCCTTGAGCGTTGTGGAGTAAAAGCCAGTGATCAGGATTGCGGGTGTCGTGTCGCCAGCCAGCCTCATTTTCTCGAGAAGATCCACACCGTCAAACCGAGGTAGTTTGTAATCGATCAAAAGGCAATCGACTTGCAGACTTGGTTGGTTCATCAGGATTTCCATGCCGTTGCGATAGGAATCTACGGCAAACCCGCGTGATCGCAGGAGCATCATGAGGGAGTAGCGAACCTCCTCATCATCCTCGACAAGTGCAACCCTCAGCAGGTCGGGCTGTGAAACGGACTGATTCATTTAGGCGTGGTCTCGATAGTTTCGGAGTCACACATCTATGATCGCAGGAGTATGACGTCTCTAAGTAGACCTACTTAGCGCGCCTCTTTGCGGCCTCGTTCCGCCATGAATGCAACGCGCAGCGCTGCAGACAAACTGTCGGCTTCAAGTTTTTCCATCAGGTTTGCACGGTGAATTTCCACCGTTCGGGGGGAGATCGACAATTCGTCGGCGATGGCCTTGTTGGTCATGCCCTCAACCAGGCAATCGAGCACTTCGGATTCTCGGGTCGTTAGTCGGGTTAGTTTCGCAACCGCCTCATTCTTGAGCCCTTGTTGGGCCTCGTCGTCGGAAATGCGGCTGAAACCGGTTTCGATGGCTTCAAGCAGAGCCTTTTTCTCATAAGGTTTTTCCAGGAATTCGATGGCGCCATTCTTCATGGCCTGAACGGCGACCGATACATCTCCATGCCCTGTGAGCACAATGATGGGCATCTTGTTGCCGCGTTCGGACAAGGCCTGCTGTACAGTCAGGCCATCCATCACCGGCATGCGAACATCCAGAAGTATGCAGGCGGAGTCGTTCGGCTCATATTCGTCCAGGAAGCTCACGCCATCCGGATAGGTCTTCACCGTGTAGCCGGCATGCCGCAGCATGAAGCTGGCGGAATGCCGGATGGCATCATCGTCATCTACGAGGAAAATGGTCTTCGTCATCGCATGCTCACCCTGCCACGTTCGTGGCTACTCTTAAAGTAAACGTAAACGATGCTCCAGCGCCAGGTTCGGACGAAACCGCAATCGTGCTGCCATGCGCCTCGATTATGGTTTGGCAAATCGACAAGCCAAGCCCCATGCCACTGGCTTTGGTTGTTTGAAAAGCATCGAATGGGGAATGGAGCAACTCCTCTGAAAGCCCCGGGCCATTGTCCTTGACCTCGATCGTCACTTCCTCGCCGGAAGACTGCGTATAGATCCAGATCTGAGGTGTTTCTGTTCCCGAAAGCGCCTCAATGGCATTCCTGATGAGATTGGCGAACACTTGTCGCAACTGGAGCCTGTCCGCCATGACAATGATCCCGGGATCTTCCATTCGAAGAATTACTCGGGCGAGGGGGCCTTCGATGCCGACCTTGGCGATGGCCGCAGCGTCGTCAATCACACCCTTCAGGGGAGCGGGCCTGAGATCGAGTTCCCCGCGTGAGACGTAATCGCGCAACCGGCGAACAATCTGGCCAGCCCGGATTGATTGTTCTGCAGCGGCGGACACCGCTTCCTGAACCATGGCTAGGTCATTCTCGCTCGGTTCATCCAGCAGGTCACGTGCGGCTTCGAGATAGTTTGCGACGGCTGTGAGCGGCTGATTGAGTTCGTGGGCCATGGCGGAGGCCATCGTCCCGACCGCGCTCAGCCGCGAGAAGTTTCCGAGTTCCGCCTGGAGCTCCCCGATACGATGCATGTTGGCCTGTTTCTCGGTGATATCACGGATGAACCCCGTAAACAGCTTGCGGCCGCCGATACTGGCTTCGCCAATCTTCAATTCCACCGGTATGGAATCGCCATTTGCGAGGCGCGCTTCAACGATCCGACCGATACCAATGATCTGGCGCTCTCCGGTGGTTAGGTAGTTGCGGATATATTGGTCGTGATGCGTCTGGTCAGATTGGGTCATCAGGCATTTGATATTCGTCCCAACGACATCTTCCGACTTGTAGCCGAACAAGTTTTCGGCCGCCCGGCTGAACGCCATGATGATTCCCGTGTCATCAATCACGATCATGGCATCTGGGACCGACAGCAGGATGGATCTCAGAATCGACTGGAGCGAATCCGAATCCTGAAAGTCGGTATTCTCCAAGCGCCAGAGGTCAGACAGGGGATTCGGCATGATCCCAGCACTGTAGGTGCGGCTGGGCATTTAGGAAAGAACAGACCTCGTGCGGAGACGTGAATGCCGCAGGTCGTTCAACAGGAGCGCACCGAAAGCCAACAGCCCGAGCAGAAGCGCGTAGCATCCCCAGCAATGCATCAGTTGTGCGCCGGCGCTTTCAATCGGAATAGTCACAGACTTTCCAAGACAGGTCGGCAGGATGAGTGTGGATTGCGCAGAAGCCTGCAAGACCATCTTGGTGATGCCCGCAAACACCAGCGCGGCGGCGATGGCATAAGAATGAATTCGTTTCACAGGCAAGACCCTCCAATTTCCGCCCTCGTTTAAGAGAGGCGGACGAACTGTCCCATACGGGAAAGCCCCTATACGCGCCGCAAAGCGATCACCGTAATCAGGCCCCATACGACGCAACCGCAACGCTCTGCGGAAGGGGCTAAACAGAATGATGACATCACGAACCAATTCATCGAATGCCAGCGGGGGGAGTATCGCAAGTGTCTCCGCGCTGGTTGCGATCTTCGGGGTGCTCGCCCTGATCATCGCAGGACGCACGATTGATCACGCCATGGGCATTCAGGCGATGACGTTCATCGCGCTGGCCACGGCGTTTCTGGTGGGCACGGGTTTGTGGGCTGGCAATTTGCTCGACCGCAATCCATTCGATGAGTCGCGCTATGAAGACACGCTGGTAAAATATGGTGTGTTCGCGTCCATGTTCTGGGGTATTGCGGGACTATTGGTTGGCGTCATTATCGCGCTTCAACTGACCTTCCCGAACATCTTCTACTTCCCTGAACTGGGATGGACGAATTTTGGGCGATTGCGGCCGTTGCATACCAGCGCTGTGATCTTCGCCTTTGGTGGAAACGTGCTGCTAGCGACAAGCTTTTATGTCGTCCAGCGCACCTGCCGCACGCGCATAGCGGGCGGTATGTGGCCCTGGTTTGTTTTTTGGGGCTACCAGATATTCGTTGTGCTTGCGGCGACTGGCTACCTGATGGGGGTGACCCAGTCGAAAGAGTATGCAGAGCCTGAATGGTACGTAGATCTGTGGCTGACGATTGTGTGGGTTGCCTACCTGCTCGTGTTCCTCGGTACGCTGTGGAAGCGCAAAGAGCCGCATATCTATGTAGCGAACTGGTTCTACCTTTCCTTTATCGTGACCATCGCGATGCTTCACATCGTAAACAACTTGTCCATTCCTGTGTCATTGACGGGCACAAAGTCAGTGCAGGTATTTTCGGGTGTTCAGGATGCGATGACGCAATGGTGGTACGGTCACAATGCGGTCGGCTTTTTCCTGACCACAGGCTTCCTCGCCATCATGTATTATTTCATTCCGAAGCGAGTTAATCGACCAGTCTATTCCTACCGGCTGTCCATTGTTCACTTCTGGAGCCTTATCTTCATCTATATCTGGGCGGGGCCGCATCACCTCCATTACACGGCGCTGCCCCAATGGGCGCAAACGCTTGGGATGACCTTCTCGATCATGCTCTGGATGCCCAGCTGGGGCGGCATGATCAACGGCGTCATGACCCTGTCTGGTGCCTGGGACAAGCTGCGCACGGATCCAGTGGTTCGCATGATGGTCGTGTCGTTGGCGTTCTACGGCATGGCGACGTTCGAAGGTCCGCTTATGTCAGTGCGTGCCGTCAACTCACTCAGTCACTATACGGAATGGGGAATCGGGCATGTTCACTCCGGGGCGCTCGGCTGGGTTGGGTATATCAGCTTCGGGGCGCTCTATTGCCTCGTGCCGTGGCTCTACAAGAAGAAGGCTCTGTTCTCGAAGTCTCTTGTCGAATGGCACTTCTGGATCTCCACGATCGGCATCCTGTTCTACATGATCTCCATGTGGTTTGCCGGAATCATGGAAGGCCTGATGTGGCGTGCCTATAACGAGTATGGCTTCCTCGAATACAGCTTCGTGGAAACCGTCGAAGCCAAGCACATCAGCTACATGATCCGTGCGCTGGGCGGCAGCCTTTACTTCAGCGGTGCCTTGATCATGGCCTACAACCTTGTGCGTACCGCACTTGGCCATGGCGCTGCCGAGCCGGTCGAGGCCAAGCCCGACCCATACGCAACTCCCGAACCACGCACGACGCTGGTTCCGGCTGAATAGGAGCGAATCCATGAGTATTCTGAACAAACATGGATTGCTGGAGCGTCACTCGCTTCTGCTCACCATAGGTATCTTGGTTGTGGTCTCCATCGGCGGACTGATCCAGATGGCACCGCTTGCCTATATGGACAACACGATCGAGAAAGTGGACGGAATGCGTCCCTACACCCCGCTCGAACTGATGGGCCGGGACATCTACGTCCGAGAAGGCTGCTATGTTTGCCACAGCCAGATGGTGCGCCCTTTGCGGGATGAAGTGGAACGCTATGGCCACTACTCACTCGCGGCAGAAAGTATGTACGACCATCCTTTCCAGTGGGGGTCCAAGCGGACTGGTCCCGATTTGGCCCGTGTTGGTGGAAAGTATTCTGCTGAATGGCAAGTGGACCACCTCAAGGATCCGCGTGCGCTGGTACCGGAAAGTGTCATGCCGCCTTATGCCTTTCTTGCAGAGAAGAAGCTGAACTTCGACCGGATTGAGGATCGCCTTCGCACCGAGCGCATGCTTGGCGTGCCTTATACAGATGAAATGATCGAGAACGCGGAAGGGCACCTCTACGCTCAGGCCGATCCAGACGAAAAAGGATATGATTATCTAGATGGCTTACTTGAACAATATGATGGCGCATCCGGGCGCGAGGGCTCCGTTGAGTTTCGCGACTATGATGGTGATCCTCGGCGCGTCACGGAGATGGATGCCATTGTGGCCTATCTTCAAATGACCGGCACGCTCGTCGACTTCTCGACCTATGAAGCTGATGACCTCAGCAATCGGCGCTAGGAGGCAACTCGCATGTATGAAGCACTCTCAAGTTTCGCTCAGACCGGTGGCCTGGTCTATTTCGTCCTCATGTTTGCCGGGGCATTGATCTACGCCTTGTGGCCCAGCAACCAGGAAACTTTCGACCGCGCCGCCAATTCTCCGCTTGAAGACAAGGGGCCGTCAAATGACTGATGAATCCAAGGACATTGACCAACATTCCGGCGTTGAGACGACCGGACACTCGTGGGACGGAATCAAGGAGCTGAACAATCCGCTGCCGCGCTGGTGGTTGTATGTCTGGTACATGTCAATTGCTTGGGCGATTGTCTACATGATCCTGATGCCGGCCATACCTGCGTTGCCGGGACTCGGTACCAACACCAAAGGTCTTCGCGGACATTCAGATCGAGTTGAAGTCGCCAAGGCGGTGAGCGAACTCAAGACGGCGCGTGACGCACAATCCATCGTCCTTTTGGATGCTGGGCTCGAAAAGATCGAAACCGACCGCACCTTGCAGCAGTTTGCGCTGGCCATGGGTGAAAGTGCCTTCGGCGACAATTGCGCAACTTGCCATGGGGCAGGTGGGCGCGGCGCCATTGGGTATCCGGCGCTGGCAGATGACGTTTGGCTTTGGGATGGTTCCCTGGACGGTATCGAATACACGATCCGACACGGTATCCGTCACGATACCGATGATGGAACCCGCTTTTCCGCGATGCCGGCGTTTGGACGAGATGGCCTGCTGAAGCGCAGCGAAGTGGATGATCTTGCGCAGTACGTTCTTGATCTGTCAGGGCGCAGTGATGATCCGGAAGCTGTATTGCGGGCCGCACCAATCTTTCAGCAGCAATGCGCTACTTGTCATGGGGCGGACGGGACCGGGGATCGCACCCAAGGGGCACCAAATTTGACGGATGCAGAGTGGCTGTATGGTGACCGCGAAGTGGACATCGAAGCCACTATCTACAATGCCCGCAATTCCCACATGCCAGCTTGGGACGACCGATTGGATGACGCAACTATCAAGGCGATTGCCGTTTACGTACATTCGCTCGGCGGCGGCGAGTAGGAGCCAGTATGGCCAGCACAACCTTGATCGACCACGCTTCGGAACTCCCTGCCCAATCAGGCGCGGAGCCACCGCGGCATGAAGACCTCTACGCCAAGCGCAAGCAGATCTACCCCAAGCTCGCGCATGGCAAGTTCCGGACGATCAAATGGATTGTGATGGCCGTCACTCTGGGTGTTTACTATGGCTTGCCATGGGTAAGATGGAATCGCGGTGAAGGCATTCCAGATCAGGCTGTGTTGGCAGACTTCTCCAGCGAAAAATTCTACTTTTTCTTTATCGAACTCTGGCCGCAGGACATCCACTACATGGCTGGCGGGCTGATACTCGCCTCCCTATTGTTGTTTCTTGTGACCTCCCTGCTTGGTCGGGTCTGGTGCGGATACACATGCCCACAAACCGTTTGGACCGATCTCTACATATGGGTCGAGCGCGCCTTTGAGGGTGACCGTGCGGCCCGCATGCGTCTCGACAAAGCACCTTGGACGGCAAACAAGATCGCGAGAAAACTGGGCAAACATGCTGTCTGGCTTGTTATCGCATTCTGGACCGGTGGCGCTTTCATTCTCTACTGGCATGACGCACCGACTGTCGCTGCTGGCTGGTTTACCGGTGATGCGCCCCTGACCGCCTATTGGTTCGCCGGAATCCTCACATTGACAACTTATTTCCTGGCAGGGACGATGCGCGAACAGGTGTGCACTTATATGTGCCCCTGGCCGCGCATTCAGGGCGCTTTGACAGATGAGCAGGCCCTCAATGTGACCTATCGCTATGACCGCGGTGAACCCCGAGGTCCGAAGCGTAAATCCGAGAGCTGGGACGACCGTGGCGATTGCATTGATTGCAATCAATGTGTTCAGGTTTGTCCGATGGGCATCGATATCCGGGATGGTGAGCAACTCGAATGCATCCATTGCGCACTATGCATCGATGCGTGCGACGAGATCATGGCGAAGGTAGATCGGCCCAAGGGTCTTATTGCCTATGATACACAGATTGCCGTGGCTGCGCGAAATGAAGGGCTGATCCCGCCCAAGCACAAACTGATTCGAGCACGTACTGTCGTCTATGCTGTTGTCATGCTTGCCATCGGGAGTCTGATGGCGTGGGGGCTTGCCACCAAGTCGACCATTGAAGCAAACATACTCAAGGATCGCTCGCCCCCCTTTGTCACCCTTTCGGACGGACGTATTCAGAATGGTTACACACTCAAGCTCGTGAACAAGGCAAGTGAACCCCGTACAATGCTGCTTGATGTCAGTGGATTGGAAGGGGGGGCGTTCAAGGTGATCGGTATGGAGCATGAAGGCAGCGACACGCTCGAATTGCCTGTGGAGGCATTTGGGGTGGATCGCTACCGCATCCTCGTAGTGGCAAATGCGACCGTTCCTCGCCGACAAGTGACGTTCACGGTGCGCGACGCGGCCACGGGTGAGACCGATGTAAACATATCTTCGTTCAGAGGAGATGAACAATGACAGACCATGCGCTGAGCGCTGACCCGAGTTCCAAGAGTGGAAAATTGACCGGATGGCATGTGTTTTGGATCATGCTGGGCTTCTTCGGTCTCATGTTCACGGTGAACGGTATTTTCCTCTATCATGCGATTACCAGCTTTCCGGGTGAGGATGTGAAGAAGTCCTACCTGCAGGGTTTGGACTATAACAGCACGCTGGAAGCGAAGGCCTCGCAAGATCTGCTTGGATGGAGCGCTGCGGCTGGCCTGTATGACGAAAATCTTGTGTTCAATCTGGCTGACTCCGCTGGCGAGCCCATCTCGACGCGTTTGGTATCTGTCGAGTTGCGCCATCCCGGCAGTACGACGCACGACGAGGTCGTAGTGCTCGAGTCTCATGGTTCAGGTGACTATGTCACGAGTGTTGCCGATTTACCGGCTGGTAGATGGGACGCTCAGTTCCAGGTCTTTGATGCTGAGGGAGACGAGGTGGTGTTCCGTGCGAACAAGCGGATCGTGATTCTGCCGTGACGAAAGCGATTCCCTCCGTGCCCGGATGCCCCTCTGGTCTTGCACCTGCAGCCACACGAGATACCAAAAGGGGATATTCGGGCTTTGTTCGGATTGTCGGAGACGAGCGCGCGATCGATCTCCTTGTGCGGGGGGCGAAGTGCGGTGGCTGCCTCAGCAAGATTGAAAAATCCGTCTCGGCCCTGCCGGGTGTGACGCAGGCACGGTTGAACCTTTCGAGCGGACAGATGCGGGTGCGGTGGACCGGCCCGCTTGCCGCTGACCGGATTGCCCAGACGATATCCGATCTCGGTTATGGTGTTTCGGCGCAGGCAGCCGATACCGGCGCAGCCGACAAGGCGCGCGAAGAACGCTCCCTCCTCATCTCGATGGGCATCGCAGGCTTTGCGGCCGCCAACATCATGTTGCTGTCGGTGTCTGTCTGGGCCGGACATGGCGAGATGGGCGAGGCGACACGCAAAACGCTGCATGCGCTCTCCGGAATAATTGCTCTTCCAGTCCTCCTGTTTTCCGGGCGCCACTTCTTTCGCTCGGCATGGGCCGCGCTCAGCAAGGGGCATGCGAACATGGATGTCCCAATCTCACTGGCGCTGAGCCTCGCGTTTGGGGTTAGCGTTTTTGAAACGATACGCGGCGGTGAACACGCCTATTTCGATGCCGTCGTGATGTTGTGCTTCTTCCTGTTGATCGGACGGTTCCTGGATGCGCGTCTCCGTCGGCAGGCGCATGCGGCAGCGAATGCCCTGGCGGCAATGCAGACAAGTGCTGTCACCCGCCTGAACGACAATGGAAGCGCCGTCTCTGTTGCGGCCAGCGACATTGCGGCAGGGGATCGCATCCTGCTCGCGCCAGGAGAGCGCGCAATGGTGGATATGCGTATTCTCACAGGCATTAGCGATGTCGATGAGAGCCTCGTGACGGGAGAATCTCTTCCCCGTACATTCTCTCCGGGAATGACGCTTCATGCGGGCGCGATCAACGTGACCGGACCCCTTCGCGGTGAGGCGTTGAAGGTCGCTGAAGAGTCGTTGCTGTCACAAATTGGCGAAATGCTGGAGGCTGGTGAGCAGCGCCGGTCTGCCTATCGCCGGATCGCCGACCGTGCCGTTTCCATCTACGTGCCGTTCGTTCATACGACAGCGGTGCTCGCCTGTGTCGGTTGGTTGCTGCTTGGCGCGTCACTACCAGAGGCGCTGATGATCGCCGTAGCGACCCTCATCATTACCTGCCCGTGTGCGCTCGCCCTCGCGGCGCCAGTGGCTCAAGTCGTGGCGGCGGGGCGACTGTTTCGCAAGGGCGTCTATCTACGGTCCGGGGATGCGTTTGAGCGTCTTGCCGAAGTGGATCATATCGTCTTTGACAAGACCGGGACACTTACTCTCGGTACGCCGAAACTAGAAGGCATTCAGCAGAATGGCTGCCCGGTGCCACTTGCGTCGACTGAGGCTGCAGCCATGCTTGCAGATGCCGCCAGCATGGCCCGTGTCAGCCATCATCCGCTTTCGCGCGCCCTCGTGGCCATGGCGGGACCGGGAACTGTGCTGGAAGGTGTACATGAAATTGCCGGGCGCGGTCTTGAGGCGGAAATGGATGGTCAGGTTTGGCGGCTGGGCTCGGCCGGCTGGACAGGTGCGGCGGCGCAAGGCGCTCTGCACGGCCCATCCTTGTGGCTAGACCAGGGCGACACTCCAGCGGTCCAATTTCGCTTCGTTGATGATGTACAGCCGGGTGCTGCTGAGGCGCTTGAGACGCTTCGAGACCAGGGCATCGAGTTGGAGATAGTGTCGGGAGACCAGAATAGCGCCGTTGCCTCGCTGGCCGGGGCCCTCGGGATCAGCGACTGGACCGGAGAAGCCACACCGCAGGAAAAGGTCGCCCGTCTGGAGAGTCTCCGCGCCGATGGCCGCCGCGTCCTGATGGTGGGGGACGGGCTGAACGATGCCGGCGCTTTGTCCCTGGCCCACGCATCTTTGGCACCGGGAGCCGCTATCGACATCACCCAGTCAGCGAGCGACGCCGTATATAGTGGGGGGCTCGAAGCCATTCCGGTCGTTTTGCGCGTAGCGAGAAAAACACGGTCGGTCATGCGGCAGAATTTCGCGCTGGCCGCTGCCTACAATGTTGTCGCCGTTCCGATTGCGGTGACCGGGCACGTAACACCTCTGATCGCCGCCATTGCCATGTCGCTGTCCTCAATTATTGTAACCCTTAACGCAATACGGCTGCAGATCGAGAACTAAAGGTCTATGACCATCATCATCTATCTCATTCCAGTTGCTCTGGCACTTGGCCTGCTGGGGTTGGGCGCGTTTGTATGGTCGATCCGCTCGGGTCAGTTTGACGACATGCAGGGACCTGCCTATCGCATTCTGGATAACGACGACGATACACCCGCCTGATCCAGCCGCCGACTGAGCGCACATGAACCGAGACGAATAATTTGGCCAAGCCGATGCAATTCTGCTTATTGAGCCGATGACGAAATTCCTCATTCTGGGGGGCGCACGATCCGGTAAAAGCGCCCGCGCGCAGGCTCTCACAGAGGCCGCCTCGCCGCACCGCCTGTTCGTGGCAACCGCCGAGGCACTCGATGCCGAAATGACCGACAGGATCAAACGGCATCAGGCCGATCGCGGTGAAGGCTGGCGAACAATTGAAGCGCCGCTTGATCTGGTGTCCGTGATTCAGGGGGAGATCAATCCGGGTGAGTCCGTACTCATAGATTGCCTGACGCTCTGGCTCTCCAATCTATTCCACCACAATCGAGATATAGAGCAGGAAACTATGGCGCTTTGTAATGCGCTCCAGTCGTCACAGGCGCAGATTGCACTCGTCTCTAATGAAATTGGCTTGGGGTTGGTGCCAGAGACATCTTTGGGACGGGCTTTTCGGGATGCACAGGGGCGGCTGAACCAGAATGTTGCTGCTGTTTGCGATCAGGTAGATTTTGTCGCTGCCGGCCTTCCGCTCAGACTGAAAGGCTGAGCGCTTCCCGCAATCGCGTCTCTGCAGCTTCGTTCGCGATGAGGCCAAAACGCAGATGCTGGTTCGACCAGGAAAAGCGACGCACGTAAATGCCGCGCTCGGCGAGTCGTCTCCAGATCAGATGAGCATCTTCGCACTCAACAAACCGAAAAAGATTGGTTCCGTGAACCTCCTTGATTCCGGTGCCCACCAATATCTCGTCCAGACGTCTTCGGGCATCGTCAAGCCGCGCTCGTGTGCTGACTTGCCAGGAAGTGTCTTGATAGGCGCGCTTGCCAATGTCGAGCGCCAATCCGGATACGGGCCAAACACCGAGAAGGTTTGATATCGGTCGCAGTATATCTTCGGAAGCGATGATTGCGCCAAGGCGCAGGCCAGCGAGCCCGTAGAATTTTCCAAAGGACCGCAACACAATCAAGCCGGGTGCCCCGGCATGTCGGGCGAGGCTGAGTTCTGGTGCAAGGTCAGTATACGCCTCGTCCACGATCAGCCATCCGCCCCGCTCTGCCAGCTTCGCACGAGCTGCCTCCAGTTCATCCGGCTGGAAGAGACGCCCATCAGGATTGTTTGGGTTGCAGATGGCGACGGCGTCTACGTCACTGGATAAAGACAGGGGGGAAGTGGTCTCTAAGACGTCACATCCTGCGGTACGCCAAACTTGCGCATGATCCCCATAAGTGGGGGTCAGAACCGCGACACGTTTCGGAGAAATGATCTGCGGCAACATCCGGATCAGCAATTCACTTCCAGGCGCAAGCACCAATGTGTCAGCGGGCGCGCCAATGACCGATGCCATGGCGGCTCGGCATTGTTGATATGCGTCGCGGGTCGGCAGGGCATTCAGCGTATCTGGCGAAACATCCGGTACGGGATAGGGCCACGGATTAATTCCGGTCGATAGATCTATCCATGGCCCTGACGCATTTGGAAATGCGGCGCGCATCTTGTCGAGGGAGCCACCGTGAACGAGATCGTGCCTCATAACATGTACGCTCCGAAAACGACCAATGCCACCAATGCGAATGCCACCGCGCATGAACGGCGGTACAGCGCCAGTCCCCTCAACACATCACCCCGCGCCGGATCTCTCGCACCACCATTTAGCCAGGGCTGACTGGTGGTGCGTCCTTCATATGCGCGCGGTCCCGACAGCCGAATGCCAAGCGCGCCGGCCATTGCAGCTTCAGGCCATCCCGCATTGGGAGAACGGTGTCGTCTTGCGTCTCTCAGCATCACTCTCCACGCTTGTCCCTTCAGCGAGGTGAGGGCGAGGAGCAAGCCCGTCAGGCGCGCCGGAAGGAAGTTTGCCGCGTCATCCAGTCTTGCGGCAAAACCACCGAACGCATAGTGCCGGTTACTGCGATGCCCGATCATCGAATCGAGCGTGTTGATGGCTTTGTACGCAGCAATTCCCGGCAATCCGAATACAAGCCCCCAGAATACCGGAGCAATCACGCCGTCAGACATGTTTTCGGCCAGGCTTTCCAGCGCTGCGCGCGCGATGCCATCTTCCTCCAGTTGCGCAGGGTCCCGGCCTACGATCAATGAAACCGCCTGGCGTGCTCCACTGATATCTCCGGTCGTTAGCGGTTTCGCCACGTCAGCCACGTGCGAATGAAGGCTACGGGACGCGATGAGGCTTGAGGCGATGGCTGCTTCAAGAACAGTTCCGACAAGCGATGGAGGCAACAGGCTCGAAATGGCGTGCGCCAGAGTGGCGACACTCAATACGAGAACCGCACTTGCAAATCCGCCCATCAGGTAACGAACCCCGTGCGACCAATCCGGGCGGTTGAGCATCTGGTCCGCGGTGCCGATTACCCCGCCCAGCCATGTCACGGGGTGACCAATTCGGCGAAACAGTTGTTGAGGCCAGCCAATTGTAACCTCCAACCCCCAAGCGCACAGTATCAACGGCGCGAACCCCATCAAGTTTTCCGGCGCCAACCAGGCTCCTCCGCAAGCTTCAGCAGCGCATCAACATCCACGGCTTCCTCGACGCCATCGGCCAATTCGTCCAGAGCGGTGTCCACTGCAGTATCATAGTCGAGATTTCCCCCGCCAAAATGTCCGGCCTGTTCCAGCCACGCACGGCGAAACTCATTGCCTGCGAATGCTCCGTGCAGATATGTTCCTTCGATCCGGCCATTTGCGCTGCGCGCGCCATCCTGCTCCGCACCAAAATTTATGAATGGCCGGTTCGCATCAGGGCCTGACGTGCGACCAGCATGAATGACATAACCGGATGTAGTCGGTCCCAGGGCCGTCACGGCTCTGCTAACAGGTTTCACTTCCTTGTGCCGGGTCATGATCGTATCGACATCGAGCAATCCAAGGCCGGCTGCCTCGCCCGGGTCACCATCGACGCCGAAAGGGTCAGAGACCCGATTGCCAAGCATCTGGTATCCTCCACAAATACCGAGCACCCGGCCTCCCGCACGTGCGTGCGCGATGATGTCGTGGTCCCAACCCTGTGCGCGCAGGAAAGCGAGATCACCGAGTGTTGATTTCGTGCCAAACAGGATAACAACATCCGTGTTGCGCGGAATGGTCTGGCCCGGAGGAATCCAACTGAATTTGACGTTCTCCTCAAGCTTGAGGGGGTCGGCATCGTCGAAATTTGCAATCCGCGACAGTATGGGTGCCGCGATTTTCAAAGCCTTTCCAGAGGGTGTGAGCGGCGTGTCCAGGACGAGCGCGTCTTCGGCAGGCAGTTTCGAAGCGGCGGGCAACCAGGGTATCACGCCGAGGCACGGCCACTTGGCGCGGGTTTCGATTTCCGTCACGCCTTCATCAAACAGCTTCAAATCGCCCCTGAACTTGTTCACCAGAAAGGCGCGGATCATCGCACTGTCTTTCTTCTCAATTACATTCCGTGTTCCAACAAGGCTGGCAATGACACCACCTTTTTCGATGTCGCCAACCAGACAAACGGGAACGCCCGCGCGTCGGGCAAACCCCATATTTGCTATGTCCCGGTCGCGCAGATTTATTTCCGCCGGGCTGCCGGCGCCCTCGACAATGACCAGGTCGTACGCATTGGTAAGTCGGCCAAAGCTCTCCATGACTGCGCCCATCAACTGGTCGCGATTGGCCATATAGTCTGCGGCTTCCATGGCATGAGTAGCCTTGCCATGTACGACGAGCTGCGCGGTGCGGTCTGTCTGGGGCTTCAGCAGCACCGGATTCATGTCAACATGGGGATCCAGGCCTGCCGCACGCGCCTGCAGCGCCTGAGCGCGGCCAATTTCACCCCCCGTTGGACAGGCGGCGGCATTGTTGGACATGTTTTGAGGTTTGAAGGGGGCAACACTCAGGCCTCGGCGCCGCGCGATCCGGCAAAGGGCCGCCGTCAGGACAGACTTGCCGACATCCGAGCCAGTGCCTTGCAACATCAGTGCGCGGGCGGTCATGCGGTACCGTCAATATGAATGTTCAACCCCTCGACCCGTGCCGCAACGCCATAAATGTCTCTCATTCGCTCGGCTGTCAGTGTTTCGGACGGAGGGCCATCCGCTTCAATACGCCCATCCTTCATCCAGATCATGCGAGAGGCGTAGCGCGCGGCGAGCTGAATATCATGGAGCACGACCAGTGCGCCGCCACCTTGGTCCACATAGGTGCGGATCAGGTCGAGAATCCGAAATTGCTGACGGGGGTCCAGCGCAGCTATGGGCTCATCCGCGATGAGCAAAGGCGCTTCGGCGGCAAACGCGCGCGCACAATGGACGCGGGCCAGCTCCCCGCCTGAAAGCGTATCCGTTCGGCGCCCCGCCAGTTCCAGAAGTCCGCAGGCCTGAAGCGCGCGGTCAACGGCTTCGGCGTCTAATCCTTTCAAGCGGCCCAACGGCGCTCCGTGGCTGAACCGCCCAAGGGATACGACGTCACGGACACTATTCGGCCAGGCAAGCGGCCGGGTCTGGGGAAGGTAGGCTATTTGCCGGGCGCGCTGCGTCGGTGAGAGAGCATCAACCGGTTTACCGCCAAGCAAGCTGAGCCCCGCACTCGCCGATTGCAGGCCCAGACCGGCGCGGATCAAGCTCGTCTTGCCCGCACCATTCGGACCAAGCAGCGCGACGAACTCGCCACAGCCGAGGCGGAAGCTGGCATCGTCTACCAGCACGCTCTCCCTTGCGAGAACGGAGATGTTTTCGACGACGAGATCAGTCATTTCCGGTCCGCCTTTGCATCGCGATCCAGACAAAAGCGGGTGCACCGATGAGCGCCGCGACAACGCCGAGTTTAAGCTCCGCTGACGTCGGCATCAGGCGAACGAAAATGTCAGCGACGACCAGGATCAATCCGGAGAACAGCGCAGACGGCACAAGCGAGCGCGCTGGGTCATGCCCGACGAAGGGACGAATGATATGAGGCGCAACAATGCCGACAAAGCCAATTGCTCCAGCCAGCGCCACCGCGCCACCGGTTGCCAGACCCGCGCCAACCACGGTGAATATCTGCTGGCGCCGCAGATTGAGGCCAATCCCTGCTGCTGCCTCTTCGCCGAGAGTCAGCGCCGACAGGCCGCGCCGCGTAGCAAACAGAGTTGCGCCGCCCGCAAGGATGAAGGGCGCCGCCAGCGTAATTTCGTCAAAGCTGCGATTGGCAACTGATCCCAGCATCCAGTTGATCATGTCAGATAGTGAAAACGGGTTCGGTGCCAGGTTCATCAACAGGCTCATGGCCGCGCCAGCAAAGCTCGACAGGCCAACACCGATCAGGATGAGCGTGACAACAGACTGGGTGCGCAATGCGGCGATGGTAATGAGAGCTGTTGCCGTCAGTGCACCAATGATCGCGGCAATCGGTACGGCCCAGGGCGTGATCGAGGCGATCCCGTAATAGAGTGCGAACGTAGCCATAAGCGACGCAGACGCCGAGACTCCCAGAACCCCCGGTTCTGCCAGAGGGTTCCTCAGCAAGCCCTGCAAGGCAGCGCCGCTGATGCCCAGCGCGGCCCCGACGATATAAGCCGCGATCGCCCGCGGCAGCCGTATCTGCCAAACGACCAGGCGGTCGCCTGCTTCCGCTCCCCCGAAGAGGGCTGCCAGCAACCGGTCGGCGGGCAGGGCGGTTGATCCGAGGAGGCATGCCGAGAGAATTGCCAACACACTTGCGGCGATCAATGTCGGCATGAGCAGGGTTTCACGCGTCATTGTCCGTCCTTTCCGGCCAACGCCTCGACGGCATCCATCAAGAACCAGCCGCTGCACGAGGTCCACGCGCCTTCAAGCGATACGACTTCGCTCTGGGTAAGCTGCGCCTTTGCGACAGGGTGCTTCATCGGACTCCACGCGTCCGGATGATTGGTGCGCGATCCGAAGAAGGCAGCCGCTACGACATCAGGTTTCTCATAGGCAAGCGTTTCCAACGGGATGGATCGCCAGCCATGTTCTGTTTCCATATTGGTCAGGCCCGCCGCCACGATCATTTCATGAATCAGCGAGCCCGGGCCGGTCGTTACACCTGCGGGCGTCATGTACAATGCGGTCTGGCCAGTCTCGCGCTTTCTCAACCGCGCAAGGCGGTGTTGCATCTCAGTGTTCACGAGCGCACCCCGTTCAGGCTCTCCCAACTCGTTGGCGATGCGTTGCGTGTTTTTCATCACGGAAGGTATGTCAGGCGTCCAACCAACTTCCACCACAGGCACGCCTGCCTTCTCGAAGAACGCGGCGGCATTCGGTCCGCCACCATAGGACCGCACAACAAGGTCGGGCTTGAGGATCAGTACATTCTCGGCGTTTGGCCTGACGGTCGCGATGCCGCTGGCGGTGTCCCGCATATAGGAAAATTCCCGACCCGCATCCGGCGACAAGGCCAGGACGCGTTCCCGGTCGACAAGCTTCAAAACATACTGGTCGGCGCAATAGTCGAGGCTGACAATCCGGGCAGGGCGCTCAGGCTTTGTGAGCACATTCTTGCCGGCCTGTCCGCAAGCAGACAGAAGAAGCGCAAGAATTGGGATTATCAGCCTCGACATGGAGATGTCCTAGTAGCGGAGCCGCACGCCGACAGATCCGGACAGTCCGGGTGTGCCATATCCCAGGATCTGCTGGTACTCCTCATCGAGCAGGTTCTCGATCCGGCCATAGATTTCGACTGTATCATTGAGATCATAGCTGCCGGTCAGGTCGACGCGTGTCCAGCTGTCGAGTTCGGATCCGTCTGTATTAGTTTCTTCGCCATTGTAGCGAACGAGCACTGCGCCAGAGAAGGGGCCGTCCGGATCAAAAGAAGCTGAGATGTTCCCGGTGCTTTCCGGGAGGCGGGCCAATGCGTTTCCGTTGCCATCATCTGAGTCAATGAACGTATAACTCGCCGCGATACCCAGCCAGTTGTTGATCGCGTAAGCGCCAGTCAACTCGCCCCCCTGCGAGTCCACAAGGGCGATATTGTCGTAGCCAGCCGTGTAAGAGAAATCGATCATGTTTTCGGTTTCCTGATCGAACAGGGTTGCACCAAGGACGATGCGCTCGTCAGCAGACTGCCATTGCACACCAATGTCATAAGCCTCGGAGGTTTCAGCCTTGAGGTTGGTATTGGGGGCGGTCAGTCCACAGAAGGTGCAGATATAGGTCGACTGAAAGATGCTGGGTGCCTTGAAGCCTTGACCCCAGCTTGCCTTGAAGGTGAGCTGATCTGTTGCGGTCCAGGCTGCTGCCACGCGACCCGTTGTTTCAGAGCCGAAAGTCTCGTGATCGTCGACCCGAATTCCGCCTGTCAGTGTCAAACTGTCCACGGGTTTGAATTCGTAGAGCGCAAACAAACTGTCAATCGAGGACTCTTGCTCATTGGCACTTGTCTCTTCGCGCTCCGTTCCAAAGGCCAATGTATTTGTGTCGTTGATGGCGAATGTGCCCTGATAGCGAAACAGCACGCGGTCACCTTCAGTGAAATAACTCTGGACACCGTTTGACGTATTTTCGCGTTCAATATCGGCATAGCCAATCTGAACAAGGTTCTCGAGTCGGCCATCGAACAGTGGCGCTTTCAGGGTGATGTTTCCAGACAGCGTCTCCGAATTCGTGACCTCATCACCATCCGCCACGCTGCCCTGCGCACCGAACGCATAGCTGTCATATTCAGACTCTGCGTCGCTCCACATCAGGCTGGTTTCGAGACGAACACTGGCCGGCAGGTTCAAACCGCCTTTGGCCGAGACCGTCTGTGAGTCGTAGCCGTCGTCTTCGGAGTTACCATTCGCCTCATCCGCTTTGGAAATACCATCTGTGGTCAGTCCGGTAGCCGCGAGCCGGAAATCACCGATTTCATTCGCATTGCTGATCGACGCGCCGCCGCGCAATGTATTGAAGGAGCCGTATTCGCCGAACACCGTGCCTGACAAGCCTTCTGTGGGGCGCTTGGTCGTGATGGACACGACGCCGCCAATGGCATCACTCCCCCAGAGCGTCGATTGCGGGCCTTTCAGCACTTCGATACGCTCAATGGTGTCTGTGTCCAGATAAGCGAAGTTGTAGCCGCCACCGGTGCCGGTCGGATCGTTTACGGGTACGCCGTCGATCAGCACCAATGTCTGGTCATTGGAAGCACCGCGTATACGCACGCTGGCGTTGCCGCCAAAGGCGCCGTTCTGGTTGACCGTGACACCGGGCGCGGTTGCAATAGCGTCCAGGGCAAAGTCGACGCCCAACTCTTCCAGGTCGTCCCGCGTGATGACGGAGACACTTGAGCCAATTTCGGTCATCGTCTGGTCAAGGCGTGATCCATTGACGATGATCGTATCGAGTTTGGTTTCTTCGATGCTTGCAGTCTGGGCGGTCGCCGAGACGGTAAAGCCGAACGCAACAGCCCCCAGCAGGGCGGTTTTGTAGAACATATCTTTTCCTCGCATCCCAGCCGCCCGAATGGTGGATGCAGTTCATAACGACAATCTGGCCTCACCTTGTGATTGGTGCGGACGGCCAGGCCCAGGGGTTCGGATGTCGTTACAAAGGATAGGCTTGAAGCCTTCCCGCCCGCTGAGAACTATTCCCGGCCTCCGGACGAACGACGCGATGGCAGGTCTCCTGGCTCACCGATCGTCATCTCAGGCCGCCTTCCCAGAGCGATTGCTCCAGTGGCTGTATGGCCTTCAACTCCCGGCTCACAGTTGCGGGTACAGCGCCGAATTCACATCGGCTTCCCTCTTAGCTTTCCTTGCAGAAAGCACCATCTGAACGTGGTAATGTTGCAAGCCTCGCGACCTGTCAATACTGCCGCTATTACAGGACGCGCGGCAAAATGGTCAGAAGTCGACGCCACGCTTGGCTTTGAGCCCCGCTTTGAAGGGGTGCTTCACCTCGACCATCTCGCTGACAAGATCGGCATAGTCGCAAAGTTCCGGTTTGGCATCGCGCCCCGTCAGGATGACGCTGGTCTGGCTGTCACGCGCTTTCAGTCCCTCGAGAACAGCGTCGGTCGAGAGATAGTCATAGCGCATGGCGATGTTGATCTCATCCAGCACAACAAGATTGTAGGAGCCATTTGCCATCATGGCTTTCGCACGGTCGAACGCTGCCTCGGCGGCGACGATGTCGCGAGCCTTGTCCTGTGTGTCCCAAGTGAAGCCTTCACCCATTGTGTGCCATTCGAGTTGATCGGGGAACTTGTCGAAGAATTGTCGTTCACCGGTAATCCATTTGCCCTTGATGAACTGGACGACCCCCACGCGGTGGCCCCAGCCAAGGGCACGGGCAATGACGCCGAAGGCCGAGCTTGACTTGCCCTTGCCATTTCCCGTGTGAACCAGCACCAGCCCGCGATCCGGCACGGCGGCCGCGTCGGTCTTCTTGCGTTGCTCTGCCTGCAGCGCCTTCATCTTTTCAGTATGGGAAGTGTCGTCGGTCATGTCGCGCTTCCTGAGTGTTCCAGCAGCGTGATGAGGCCGCCATAGGCGACCGAGCTCTGATAGTGATGGTGGCCGCCGAGCGCGGCAAAGGCTGCCTTGATCACGCCGGCATGGGTCACGACAAGAGTGTGGCTGTCGGGGTGGTTGAGTTCGGCTATGGCGTTCTGAGTGCGGGCGGTCAGCATGGCGACGCTTTCCCCCTCATGAGGCCTCGCATGGAGGAAGTCCGATGCCCAGGCATCGAGTTCATGTCTCGGCAATTCGTTCCAGGGCTTCATCTCCCAGGTTCCGAAATCCATCTCGACCAGTCGTTCATCCCGGATGATGTTCAGCCCACTCCGTTCTCCGATGAATTCGGCAAGCTCAGCGCACCGGGTCAGCGGGCTCGATACGATGCGGTCTATCCGTGGCAGTCCGGCCACAACGATGCTGGCCTCGTCCGCAAAAGAGGTCGCGAGCGCCAGGTCAGTTCGACCATAACAGGTGCCGGGTGCGACATCAGGCGTTGTATGCCGAAGGAGGGTCAGAGCCATGCGAGGAGCCCCAGATAGAATCCGATCTCGCTTGCTTGCTGTACCGCGCCGAGCGTGTCGCCCGTATAGCCCCCCAGTTTGGGCTCAAAGAACAGGCGCATTAGAACATGCGCGAAACACAATGAAACAATACCGGACAAAAGTGAGACGAAAGGAAACAGGACAGCACCGACTGCAACAGCACCCAACGCTGTGAAACCGGCAATTATCAAGCTGGACGCAGATATACCCGTTGCCACAGGCTTTCCCGTACCTTCCTCCCGCACATACCGGTTGGTCGCGATCACACACACAGCTGAGAACCGAGAGACGCAATGCGCAACGGGCAGGGCAGCGCAGACCCAGATTGGCGGTATCGCCGACAGCGCACCCACCTTGATTGCGAGCGCCAGGAACAGCGCGGCGGCCCCATATGTGCCGAGCCGACTATCCTTCATGATTTCCAATGCACGAACAGGTGTATGTCCGCCGCCAATGCCGTCAAACGTGTCGGCCAAGCCATCCTCATGGAACGCACCTGTCAGCAGCAGGCCTGCGCTGACCGCCAGCAACGCCGCCATGAAGTCCGGCAGGACCAGGGCGGCGATCCAGAAGACGCCCGCACTCACGAGTCCCACAAGTATGCCGACCAGGGGGAAATATCTCGGCGCTTGCGCCATGCGCTCCGGTGTGAACATCTTGTCTGTTCTGAGCGGTAGCCGAGTCAGAAATTGCACAGCGAGTACGAGTTTGGCGAGTTCGCCATTCATGCCGGGCCACTCACTCCGGCGCTCTCGAAGCTCGCCATCTCACGCAGCATCGCTGCGGCTGCCTTCACAAGCGGAAAGGCGAGCAATGCGCCCGTACCCTCGCCCAGGCGCATGCCCAGATGCAGTAATGGCTTGGCCTTTAGCGCGGCCAGTACACGCCCATGTCCGGCCTCTGCGGATTGGTGCGCAAAGATCATGTTCTTCCGGCAATCGGGTGAAATCGCTTCAGCGGCCAATGCGGCGACTGTCGCAATGAAGCCGTCCACGATGACAATCTTGCCGCTCGCTGCCGCTCCGATCATGGCGCCGGCCATCATGGCAATCTCGAAGCCGCCATACTCCTGGAGCGCCAGACCAGCTTCCAGTTTATCGTTCGTCCGGTTTGCAGCTTTTTCCAACAGTTCGCATTTGCGGCGAAGACCATCATCGTCGAGACCTGTGCCCCGTCCAGTCAGGTCGGCAACTGGCACTCCGAGTATTTTGGCCGCAACGAGGCTGGCCGAAGATGTGTTGCCGATGCCCATCTCGCCCAAACACGCAACCGCTTCGTCGCCTTCATGACCCAGCGCTGACCCGGAAGACAGCGCAGCAGCGTGTTCGGAGGGTGTCATCGCGGGCCGCTCAATGGCGTTGGCCGTGCCTGCTGCGATCCGACGCGGGATCAGGCCTGGGTGATCGATCAGCTGTCCCGCTACTCCAGCGTCAACCACGCGGACGCTCGCGCCAACAGAACGGGCGAAGACATTGGCGGCTGCGCCCTCCGAAAGAAAGTTGAGCACCATCTGGCGGGTCACATCCTGCGGGAATGCCGAGACACCCGCTGTTGCCATGCCATGGTCAGCTGCAAAGATGGTGAGCCTGCATGTGTCCGCGCGAGGCGTCAGGGATTTCTGGATCTGCGCGATCTGAACAGCAAGCGTTTCGATCCCCCCCAGTGCGCCAAGTGGTTTGGTTTTGCCGTCGATTGCTGCGCGAATTTGAGCTTCAAATTGCGCTTCAGAATGGGATGCATCCGTATCTGTAGGTGTCTGCATGATGAAGAATGCCCGTTTACTTAAATCGTGTGGCGGGGTTCTAGGCAGCATCGGAGGCGATTGTACAGGCTCGGCAAATTTCTCATGTCAGTTTTTTCCAGGAGGTTCGGCGCCAGTCGCGCGGCTTTCCGACCTGCTTCCGCATGTCCTGCGCAGCCTGAAAATCCGGGCGTCACAACTGAGTCGGCGGGCAAGGTTCGGTGGCGCCAAGAGCCACACAGTCTCGCCACACTTGGCGCATGCATCCTGTGCTTGTTTCTCTATCTTGGCATACCTTTTGCGTTGTAGAGTCTGTGTGTCGCGGCGATTGTGCGACTGTCAGGATTCGAGACCAAGGTGCGTATGTACGCCTCCGGCAACAGCAAGATTCTCTTCATTACGCATGGCGCGGGTCGCGGCCGCAAAGTGCCGACAGGCGATGTTTTCCTGAAACGGCTGGCAGCGAAGTCTGATCCCTTGCTCAAGGATATCCGGATCCATCGCACAGGCTCCGGGTCCGCCAACTTTGAGGGTGTGGGGCTGGTCATCTTCTGGCTGGGCGATCCTCTGATGCAGAAGTACCCGGCCTGTTATGTTGATGCTGTGGCCATTGCCGAAGAGGCGGTTGATCGAGGGATTCGTATCCTCAACCATCCAGACGCGCTCAGCAACACGACCAAATCCAGGCAGGCGCATATCTGGGCTGACGCAGGCGTACCATGCGCCGCCGCTGCGTCGGTATCGACATTGGAGGAGATGGCGGGCGCGATCGAGCAAATCGGATTTCCCTGTATCGTCCGAAGTGATCAGGAGCATGCACAAAGACAGGTTGCGACCCTGTTCAAGGCTGAGGACGCAAAGGCGCTCGACAGCGAGGGGTTACTGCCAGCAGTTGTTCTGAAGCTGTATGACATCCGTCAGGAATACCGTGACGTTGGCAGGCCCCGCTCCGATCTCTTTGCGCGCTATCACCACAAGGCCCGAGCGTTCGTGTGTGGTGACCGTGTTCTGGCATCTCACCTGTTCTTTTCGACCGAGAGAATCGTTGGCCTGTCCAACAGTCTGTTCCAGCGGGAGGCGAGCCGACTGCGGCGTCTGGCAAGATATTTTGGCTATCATGAGCGTTTGCGAGCCGACCTGATTGCTGCAGACAAGGCATATTTCTCCGCGCCTTTGGAAGAGGCGCAGGAACTCGTTCAGGCGGTCAGGGCGCTTGGGCTGGACTTTGCCGCGGTCGATTATAGCATCCGTCCAGAGGGGCACATCATCATATGGGAGGCCAATCCGTATTTCTGGTTGCCCCATGGCAAGGCCAGCGTTTTGTCGCGCCAACGCGATGCAGTCACCCGCGTGGACCAGACATTCGATTGGTTCACTGCTTGCATCAAAGCCTATTGTAATGATCATCCCACCTTGTCGGTGGTTTCTGCATCCCGACGCTGAAACGATGTCGCCCTTGGAGTTGCATTGAATGTTTTCGACGCATCTTATCGCCGCACCACCTGCGCAACGGGTAGATTGGGTAGATTACGCGAAGGGCATCTGCATCATTCTGGTGGTAATGATGCACGCGGTAAATGGCGTCGAATATCTGTTCGATGAGCAAGGATGGATGCATCCCATCATCGATTTTGCACGGCCCTTCCGAATTCCAGACTTCTTTTTGGTGGCGGGTCTGTTCCTGAGCCGGTCGATTCATGCGCCGCTCGCCGACTATCTCGACCGGAAAGTCGTGCATTTCATATATTTCTACGTGCTCTGGCTCACGCTCCAGCTTCCCGTTCTGGAGTTCGGTGCGTTGGTGTCCCATCCTGGTTATGTCCTGAAGCTATGGTTCTACAGCTTCGTCGAACCCTCGAACTCGCTTTGGTTCGTGCACATGTTGGCGATCTTCTATGTGGTTACGCGCTTGCTGCGAAACGTGCCGGTCTGGATCGTGTTTGCAGGCGCCTTCATCCTCCAGTCTCTCTACCAACTTGTGCTGATTGATACGGGATGGGGCGTGATCGACCGGTTCGCAAACCGGTATGTTTATTTCTTCATGGGGTACGCGTTTGCACCACAAATCTTCCGATTTGCCGGAAGGGCGGCCAAAGCGCCTTGGATCGGAGCCCTTGGTTTGCTGGCTTGGGGCATTCTGAATTGGTGGGCAGTCAGCCTCGCCTTGCATGAAGAAGTGGTTGCGAGTTTCATTCTGGGCATCGCCGGCGCGACTGCCGTCTGCGTCGTGTCAGCGCTGCTGACCCGGTTCCGCGCAGCAGACTTTCTCAGATATTGCGGTCGGCACTCGATCGTCATCTACCTGACCTACGCGTTTCCGCTCGTTGCGATGGAGCGACTGGTGCTGCCTGCAATCGGAGCGCCCTTCGGCGATGTGGGGCTGGCGTCCGCCTTGACCCTGACATTCGCTGTTGCGCTCCCGCTTGCCTTCCACGCCCTCATTCGCGGCACGCCGCTCAATTTCCTGTACGTCCGTCCGGATTGGGCCAGCTTGTCTGGAAGCGAGCGCGGGAAAAGGCGCGCTGCGTTGTCGGCAAAATAGCCTAGACGTTGAAGCGAAACAGCATCACATCGCCATCCTGGACTATGTAATCCTTGCCTTCTGACCGCATCTTGCCGGCTTCTTTCGCGCCTGCTTCGCCGCCATGCTCGACATAGTCCATGTAGGCAACGGTTTCGGCGCGGATAAAGCCTTTCTCAAAGTCACCATGGATAACCCCGGCAGCCTTGGGAGCACTCCAACCTTTCCGGATGGTCCATGCGCGGGATTCCTTCGGTCCGACCGTGAAATAGGTCTGCAGGTCGAGAAGGTCGTATCCGGTATGGATCAGACGGGTCAGGCCCGGCTCTTCCAGTCCGAGCGTCTCAAGATATTCGCTGCGGTCCGGCTCATCCAACAGGGCGAGCTCGGCTTCAATTTGAGCTGAAATCACAACGCACGCAGCGCCTTCTTCAGTCGCGCGGGCCTCGACACGACTGGAATATTCGTTACCTGTTGCGGCACTGTCCTCATCAACGTTCGCGACGAACAGAACCGGTTTTGAGGTCAAGAGCTGCAGCATGTTCCACGCTTTTGTGTCGTCTTTCGAGACAACAGCGCGTCGGGCCGGGCGACCTTCGTTCAGCTCGGCAAGTGCGAGATCAATCAAAGCGACCTGAGCCTTGGCTTCCTTGTCACCGGAATTGGCCTTTTTCACGACGCCGGCCTTGCGCTTTTCAAGGCTTTCCATGTCAGCCAGCATGAGTTCGGTCTCGACGACTTCGAAGTCGGCAATCGGGTCGACCTTCCCGCTGACATGCGTGATATCGTCATTCTCGAAACAGCGAAGGACATAGATGATCGCGTCTGTCTCACGGATATTGGCGAGGAATTTGTTGCCAAGGCCTTCACCTTGGGAGGCGCCCTCTACGAGACCCGCAATGTCCACGAAGTTCATGCGCGCCGGGATGATCTCCTTCGAGCCACCCACTTCGGCGAGCTTCTCCAGCCTGGGCTCTGGTACGGCGACTTCGCCAACATTTGGCTCAATCGTGCAGAATGGATAGTTGGCCGCTTGCGCCGTGGCCGTCTGAGTGAGCGCATTGAAGAGTGTGGACTTGCCCACATTGGGAAGGCCTACGATGCCGCATTTGAAGCCCATACCGGTCTCCTGAGTAACTGGTTCGCCGCGCAAATAGCCGTATTCACAGCCGAAAAACAGACGGAAATATCGCCTGATAGCGGAATTGGGTGGAATATTAAGGGTCTATGGGTATGCTTGGCTCATTACTTCAAGAGGTAGCGCGCATATGGCGTACGATGTTTTCCTGGTATCGGCGATCGAAGATCGCGACATGGCGAAGTTGGTCGCACGTCGGCTGCGTTCGCTAAAGTTCAAGGTCTGGTTCGATCAAAAGCAGGTGGACAATACATTCGATGCCAAGGATGCACGCAATGCGGGCAATTCCAAGCATATGCTTGTCATGTGGTCCGAACATGCAGTGAAGAGCGACTGGGTGCGTGCGGCGGCTTCTGTCGGGCATTCGCGGCCTGGCATGTTGGCCCAAGTCAGCGTCGACAAGACGATCCCTTACGAGCCGTTCAAAAGCGACAAACGTTTCTCGATTGAGGGCATGACGTCGCGCAAGACTCCTGAAGGCTTTTACAAACTGATCGAAGAGCTCGGCCAGCGCGATGGGCGCTCCGACCTTCGAGAGTGGATGGGGTATGGCTCGAAGGATGAAGAAGCGCGGGAAGACTGGCTCACGGCTCATCCGGACGACCCGCTTGCTATTGATGCAAAGAAGAAGCGTGAGAAGGCGATGGGTATCAAGCCTGCGCCAGCGGCCGAGACGGCCAGCGCAGCCGCCTTGGCAAAGGCTTCCGTCAAACCGCATGTCGCAAGTTCCGGTCCAGGCCAACGCCCAACAAGCTCAGCGGCGCCTGCCACTTCAGATCCATTGGGCATGGGATGGGGCACGATTGCCGCAGTTGGCGCAGCCGTGTTCGCAATGTTTTTCCTGAGCTGGATTTTCCGCTCTCAGACGATCACCGCTCCGGTCTATGCCGGTGCACCGGGTGTCGGAAATGCTTATGTCCTTCAGGAAGCCTGTCCAGCAGGCCAGGTGCCAGCATCACTCATGAAAGTGCTCGAGCCGGGGCCGATCGTGAATGATACTGAAGAGCCGGAGCCTGAAAACTAGTTCAGGCGAAGACGGCGATGGTCTGTCGGCCGATCATGATCGGTTGGCCTGATGTATTCCACAACGTCATGGCTTGGCTGTTATAGCCATCCTTTGACGTATCGGCGACATGCCGGGCCAGGAACCACCCCTCGTTCGTCTGAATGTCATCTGTCAGGAATTCTGCCATCCATGTCATGGAGCTGATACGGGCCTGTCCTGTCAGCATCGACATGGCCGCAGGCGGTGGTGCGTCTGCGAGTGCCAGGACGGAAACCGCGTCCGGCGGAACCGAGCCATCCTTGTGCCGCATCCAGAGAGACATGTCTGCGTCTGGCGCACCCGACATCGGGGGGCTTCCATTCGCCAGCCGCATGTTGAAGTTGCGGGTGAAGGCAGGGCGCCTCGGCGACTCTCCGAAGAAAGATGCGGTCTCGTCCGGGGAGGTAACTTCAGGCGCAGGAAGGTTTGCAAAATTGAGGGATGACTCACGGTGTGCCCCAAAGGCAAAGATCGCCTCGGCAGCAACGCCTGCTTCGCCCATCATGCGCACGCTCGTAAAGACGGTATTCTTGCCTTCGCGCAGCAGGGTGGCGGTGCATTCGACGTCACCCGACACAGGCCCGACAAATGCCACTTGCGCAGACCGGATCTGACGCCCGCCAGAGGTCGGCATCGCGGCTTGCAGGCACAGCGCCGCAGTCAGCCCCCCATAGGTTGTGCGGCCTTGCATCCAGGTCTCCGGCACATGAAAAGACATGGCATGGTCGCCGGTCTGTTTGCCGCTGCGCATGAGGGTGGTGAAATCCATCAGTCTCTCCCTGACTACAAGAGCGCCAATTTAGTCAGTTCTGGAAAGGAACCAACTCTTGACGCCGGGGTATGCGAACAAAAAAGCGCCCCGGCATATCACCGGGACGCTCAATGTTTTCGATAGGGCGCAGCCTAGTGCTGGCTCTCCGGTGTCGTGACTTTCAAGCCATCCAGATCTTCCGAAACGGTGATCTGGCAAGACAGGCGGGAATTTTCCTGAACATTTTCAGCGAAATCCAGCATGGATTTTTCCATTTCTTCCTGCTCTCCAACTTTGTCCATGAAGGCCTGGTCGACATATACATGGCATGTGGCACACGCGCAGGCGCCGCCGCAATCGGCATCAATGCCCGGAATGGAGTTCTTGATAGCAGCTTCCATCACGGTCTCGCCGTTCTGGGCCTCCACAACGCGCTCGGTGCCGTCGTGGTCGATATAGGTAATTTTCGCCATGTGCGGGTTTCTCTCCTTCAAGCTGCCACTGCGTTAGTGGCAATCTCTTTCATTGTTATTGATGTGTCTGCAAGAATGTCAGCCGAAAGCTTGGCGCCTGACATGATGAGCTTCTTGGATGCGAGGAATTCGGGCGGACTGTTGATCGCATCCACTGCGATGAGCGTTCCGTTCTTCAGGTAGAAGGCCGCAAACTTTCGATCCTCCGGTGAACCTCTCACGACGATCTCGTCATACCCGGCGCCGAGCCCGGCGATCTGGAGCTTGAGGTCGTACTGGTCTGACCAGAACCAAGGGCAATCTTCATTCGGTCGCGGTTTGCCAAGAATGGCGGCGGCAGCGAGCTTGCCCTGCTCGATGGCATTGTGGACGCTTTCAAGCCGACCAGAGCGACCAAAATGCACCAGCGGCCGACTGGCGCAATCGCCTGCGGCAAAGATTCGTGGGTCGGATGTGCGCGCATCGCGATCAACAAGAATGCCATTATTGCAGGCAATTCCGGAATCTTTGGCGAGTGCTTCGTTTGGCAGGATACCGATGCCGACCAGAACAATGTCCGCATCGAGTTTGGTCCCATCGGTGAGCACGGCAGCGGTCACCGCGCCATCATTCCCTTCAAGCTTCGACAGGCTCGTCTCTGTGCGAATCTCAACGCCCTGGCGGCGATGCTCAGCCTCATAGAACTCGCTCATGACCGGGCTTGTAACTCTGGCTAGAACACGTGGTGCCATTTCCAGAACGGTCGTTTTCAGACCCATTTGCTGGGCGACGGCCGCTGCTTCAAGACCGATATAACCAGCTCCGATAATCACCATGGAGCGTCCGGCCACCATTTGCGGCCGGATCCGCTCGACATCGGCAAGACCGCGCAGCGCGTAGACATGCTCAAGCTCTGCACCGTCGATCGGCAGGGCGCGAGGGCGCGAACCCGTCGCGATGATCAGCGCGTCATATTCGAGGTGGCCACCATGTTCGAGATCCACTCTGCGTTCCGCCCGGTCGATGCTGGTTGCACGTGTCGAAAGGATCAATTCCACATTGTTGTCTTCGTACCAGGCGGCTGGTTTGAAGTAGAGGCGCTCCTCGGCGAACTCACCCTTCATATAGGCTTTTGACAATGGTGGGCGCTGGTAGGGCAGTGCCGGTTCTTCACCGACCAATGTCAATTCGCCCGTATAGCCACCCATGCGCAGGGATTGAATTGCTTGCGCCGCAGCTTGCCCAGCCCCAAGCACCACAATGCGTTTTGCGTCTGTCAAATCCAATGTGCTATTCCCGGTCTACGTAGGGTCAATTCGTGACGCCTGCGTCATTTTTAATGTTCTAGGCCAGTCTGCCTGTTACTGCAAGGCATGTCACCACGCGTTTTGCCGCAATTTGGTCAGGAAACGATGGTGTGTGAGGTCAGTCTTTTATATGCACATGATGATGAAATTGACCTACCGACTCGACAATGAGGCTCACACGCTCGCATTCGGCAATGCGATCGCCCCCTTGCTGAAACCGGGCGACGTGATTGCCTTGCATGGCGGACTGGGTGTCGGGAAGACGACATTTACGCGAGGGCTGGTCCGGGCGCTCATACCGGACATTCAGGAAGTGCCGAGCCCGACATATACTCTGGTCCAAGCCTACGAGGCTCCGGATTTTCCCGTCTGGCATTTTGACCTCTATCGGCTGGGATCGCCTGACGAAATGGCTGAGATTGGGTGGGACGAGACGCCGGAAGGCGTGGCGATTGTCGAGTGGCCGGAGAAAGCGGGAAAGCACCTTCCTGCGTGGCGGCTGGATATCGTCTTTGACTTTGAAGGCGAACATCGGCTCGTATCCCTGGAACCCCAAGGCGAAGATTGGCGGGCGCGCTGCAATGAATTTCAATTCTAATTCCCGCGACGCGCTGATCGCCGATTTTCTTGCGCGTCATGGATGGGGTGGTGCAGACCTCAAGCCATTGGGACAAGACGCATCCACGCGCCGGTATGTTCGGATGGTGCGCGCTGATGGTTCGGCGGCGATGCTGATGGATGCCCCACGCATCGAAGCCGACCCATGCCCACCGGATGCCGATGATGCCACGCGCAACGCGATGGGCTGGAATGCACAGACGCGTTTGGCGGCCTCTCGTGTCGACGCCTTCGTCCTGATTGCGCACCATCTCAGATTACTCGGTTTTGAGGCGCCGGAGATATTTGCGCATGATACTGAAGCCGGGTTGGCTATTCTGCAGGATTACGGCGACGGTAGGGAATTGGCTCGGCAGATCGAGCAGGATCCAGCTTTGGAAGTGCCCGCCTACATGCTGGCCGCTGGCATGTTGGCAAAACTTCATCAGCAACCGATCCCCGAAGCTGTGATCTATGGGTCCGAGCAATGGCCGATTCTCGATTTTGACCGCCTCGCATTGTCCTCGAATGCTGACCTGTATGCGGACTGGTTGCCAGTGGAGGCGGGTGGCGGTGCGCTGACTGGACTTGCCCGCGTTAGGTGGGAGTCCGAACGTGATGCCCTGATCGAACAGGCAATGTCGTTCCCGCGAGTGTTCACTCTGCGTGACTATCATGCAGAAAACCTGCTCTGGTTGGGCGACGACCGCATCGCGCTGCTCGATTTTCAGGACGCGGTGAAGGGCTGGGATGCGTGGGATATGGCCATGCTGACTCAGGACGCGCGACGGGACGTTTCGCATGAGGCGTCCGAAGCCGCGATCCGGCACTATCTCGACCAGACCGGCAAGACGCGCGAGGCCTTTGACGAGCGGCTCGCCGTGATTGGGGCTCTCAACGCGCTGCGTATTGCAGGTGTGTTCTCCCGGTTGCAGCATCGTGATGGCAAGGCCCGGTATGGCACATTCCAACCGCGCCAACTGAAACTTCTGGCCCGCAATCTGTCCCACCCCGCACTGGAGCCCATGGCGGCCTTCGTGCGGGAGACGACCCCCTTCGTGTTCAAGGAAAGCTGATGTCATCAAATATTCCGCATACGGCGATGGTGCTGGCCGCCGGGCTCGGTACCCGGATGCGGCCGCTGACGGACACATGTCCGAAGCCCCTGATAGAGGTTGGTGGCAAGCGTCTGATGGACCGGATGATCGACCCACTGATCGAAGCGGGCGTTCAGCGGATCGTCGTCAATGTCCATTGGCTCGCCGATCAGGTCGAGGATCATGTTTCGGGCATCAAGGGTGTGGACCTGATTGTGTCGGACGAACGTGGCGAAGTGCTTGAAACAGGCGGCGCGCTGGTGAAAGCCGCGCCAATGCTTGGCGATGATCCCGTCTTCGTGGTCAATACAGATGCGTTCTGGGGTAAGGGTGATCCGAGACCTTTCCTCGATCTGGCCAGCGCATTTGACCCAGCGCAGATGGACGAGATCCTCCTTCTCGCGGATACGCAGCGCAGCCTGGGATATGGGGGCGCCGGAGACTTTCTCCGTGCCGAGGATGGCAGCCTCAAGCGACGCGGCGAAAACCCGTCTGCCCCATGGGCCTATGCGGGAGTACGCATCCTCAAACCGCAAGCATTCTCAGGCCTCGCCGTGGAGCGCTTCTCGGTTGCTTGGCGAATTTGGGGGCCGCTTGTCGAATCCGGACGGCTGCATGGTCTGCCACTGGATGATTTCTGGCTGCATGTGGGCGATCCGGACGCCCTGAAAGATGCCGAAATGTGGTTGCGCTGCCATGGCGCGTGATCCTGCCCTGTTTGGCGTAGGCGCGCCAAAAGTCTGGTCCATCCCGCCGGGCGAAAACTTCCTGAAATGCCTCGCAGCGGAACTGGCTCGCGCGGTGGATTTGCAAACCATTCCGGATGCGTTGGCGGACGCCACCATTTATGTTCCAAACCGCCGGTCTGCGCGGGAATTGTCTGCCGCTCTTTTCCTCGCCGCGAACGAAACCCCGATCCTGTCGCCAGACATCCGGGCGATGGGCGATCTCGAAAGCGACGAGGCCCCGCCTGTCGCCGAGTTTTCAGTAACCGATTTGCCCCCAGCACTGGCGCCTGCCAAGCGGCTCGGAACATTGGCCTCTCTTGTGCAGGCCTATTATCGCGAGAGTTCCGGCATGGATGTTCCGCCATCGTCGGCGCTTGCAGCCGCGAACGAGCTGGCGCGATTGCTGGACCAGGCTCATCTCAGCCCCGGGGCTGACTGGAGTGGGCTGGCAGATCTGGCAAAAGACGCCGACCTTGCCCAGCATTGGGAGAACTCGGCCAAATTCCTCGAAATCATAACCGATGCCTGGCCGAAATGGCTTGAAGAGCAGGGCGTTACCGACCCCCTTCAACGGAGATTGCTGGCTGCGGAAGCGACCGCAGAGGCTTGGCTGGCGCATCCACCCGAGGCACCGGTCATCATTGCCGGCTCGACCGGGGCGACGCCTGCCGGGCGCGCGTTGATGAAAGCCGCGCTGCAATTGCCGATGGGGCTTATCGTTTTGCCCGGGCTCGATTCTGCCGCCTCGGAAGAGCATCGTGCCGGTATTCTTTCCGAGGTCGGACATCCGCAAAATACGTTGCTCAATACATTGGTCGCGCTCGAAATTGAGCCGGGGGCTGTGGCTGAATGGCCTGGCATCGAGATTGGCCCCAAGCGCGACGCGCGCCGTCGCATGATCATGGAGGCGCTCGCGCCCGCCGATGCCACAGCAGACTGGCGAGATACCCTCGACCAACTTTCCGCAACAGCTGGCACCGACGTGCCAAGTTTTGCAAGAGACGCGCTGGAAGGCCTGTCGCTCGTAGAGGCTGCGGACGAATCTGCTGAAGCAAGTGCCATCGCCCTGATGATGCGCGAGACATTGGAAGCCAAGGACCGGACGGCGGCCCTTGTCACGCCGGATGCTGGTTTGGCGCGCCGGGTTTCCGCCCTGCTGAAGCGTTGGGACATCAGTGTGCCGCCGTCGGCCGGTATTCCGGTTGGGCGGACAGCCGCCGGTAGCTTCGTGGGGCTCTGCGCGAAATGGGCGGTCGATCCGGGCGACCCGGTCCTGATCGTGGCGGTTCTAACGCATGAACTGGCCGCGCCAGTCGATGATCTCGCCGACTTTGAGCTTCATTTCCTGAGAGGTCCGCGACGATGGAAATCCCTTCAGGAACTGGTCGAGAGCATTCGCACTCGAGATATGATCGAGCCCTATCCGCAATTCGGGCCAGATGATCAGATTAGGGGGATCACGCTTGTGGAATCCCTGATTGCCCGGTTCGAGCATGCCGATGCGGACCTTAGCCAGATTGAAGAAGTAACCGGCGACGACGCAATTCAACGTATCGCAGCCTTGGCGGAATCGGTCAGCCAGACGCCGATGCCTTGGGCTGGGGAAGACGGCGCAGCCACGAGCCGCTTGCTTGAATTCGTGCGCGAGGTCTCTGAATCCCTGGGACCGATGCGACCGGCCGCGCTCGCCGATCTCGTCAATGCGCAGGCGTCCCAGATGACCGTCAGTTTTGGTGAAGCCGAGCATCCGCAACTCTCGATCTGGGGGCCGCTGGAAGCGCGACTTCAGTCTGCGGATCGGGTGATCCTTGCTGGACTCAATGAGGACGTTTGGCCAAAGCGCCCGGCGCCGGACGCGTTCCTGCCCCGGCATTTCCGTGCGCGCCTCGGCCTGGGTGATCCTGAAGAGCGCATGGGACTTGCCGCGCACGACTTTGCCCAGCTTGCCTGCGCGCCGGATGTCACTCTGGTTTACGCCTCACGGCGAAATGATGCACCGGCAGTCGCGTCGCGCTGGGTCTGGCGGCTCAAGACGCTCGCAGAAGGCGCGCTGGAGAATCAGGCTACAGATCATTTCACCCCCACGGCGTTTGATCCGATCAAGCTGGTGGAAGGTCTAAAGCTGAATCGGGTCAATGCATTTTCTGACTTTAGCGCCGAGCCGACTCCGTCCGCGCGCCCAGAAGGCTGGCCCGCGCGCTTGTCCGCCACACGCGTCGACCTGTTGCAGCGCGATCCATATGCGCTCTGGGCTGAACAGGTGCTGGGCCTCTCCTCAATCGATGCGCTGAATGATGAACTCGGCCCTGCGCCGCGTGGGACCGCAATTCATAGGGCGCTAGAGCTGTTCGAGGAAGACGGAAATCCGAAGACGGCCGAACACTTGATGGGCCTGCTCAGGCAGGAATTGCTGCGTGTGGGCGAACCTGGCGACGCATGGGCGGCGCGTGAGGCCGTGTGGCGGCGTACAGTAGATTGGTTCATGGTCTGGCGCAGTCAGCGAGATACGTCGGGCGGCAAGTTGAAGCAGGAAGTCAAGGGTTCCATTGAGTACAGCGTCGCCGGTCAGCCGTTCACTTTGTCGGCGACCGCTGACCGGATAGAGCAAACGGCCCGGGGCGATCTTGTCATTGTGGACTTCAAGACGGGCAGTCCGCCGCGCGACAAGGAAGTGGCCACAGGGCTTAGCCAGCAAATGCCTTTGCAGGCCCTCATCGCCCAGAAGGGTGGCTATGACGGGGTGCCAGCGGCACGGGTTGACCAGTTGCACTATGTGGCCTTCAAGGCGAAGCCCGATGCATTCAGCCTGGGGGGCAAGCACAACCTCCCGACAGAGCCCGCCGACATGGCAACCATGGCTGAAGATGGCCTGTTGCGCCTGATTGAGGCCTATCGCGAACCCAGCTCGAAATTCCTGTCTGCGCCGCGGGTGAAATTCGTGAAATACGACAATGGCTACAATCTCCTGGCCCGCCGTGCCGAGTGGGCAGGTGATACCGAAGACGGGGAGGGCGGGGATGCCTGACGTGAAGATGCCCATTACTCCGCCGGATACGGAAGACTACCGTCGTGCGAACACTGCCCAGCTCGTTTCGGCCGATCCGGCACGTCCGGTTTTCGTTATGGCCAATGCGGGCAGCGGCAAGACAAAAGTCCTGATTGATCGCGTCGCTCGCCTGTTGCTGCGCCGCGAAGATGGGCGCGTGGGCGCTGCTCCGGATTCGATCCTTTGCATAACTTACACAAAGGCCGCCGCAAACGAGATGCTGTCGCGTCTGTTTCGAACGCTCGGCAAATGGTCGATCATGCGCGACGACAAGTTGCGCGAGGAATTGTCCCGCCTGGAGGGGCGACCGAAAGATGCCTACAAGACAGATGACCTGAGAGCGGCCCGCGCACTCTTCGCTCGCGCGCTTGAAACACCGGGCGGCCTTCGGATCGAAACGATTCATGCGTTCTGTGCGCGCATCCTGCGACGCTTCCCGTTGGAGGCCGGCGTGCTACCCGGCTTCGCAGAGATTGAAGAAGATGAGGCTCAGGCAATTTGGCAATCCGTTCGTGCGCAAGCGGTGCTGAACGCAAGTGAGGTGGCTCCTGAAGCTTTGAACGTATTGGCGCTGGAAGGGGGGCATGATGGTGCGGACGTTGCGTTGAATGCCATGCGGTTCCAGATGAGCGTCTATCTTGATTTTGCTGAAACGCATGCATTCAATCAGGCTGCGATGCGTGCTGCTCTCATTGAGGGGCTGAACGCACCTCAGGCGAGCCCTGCAGAAATTCTCGAGCTGGAAATGGGCTCGCAGATGCCGGTTGGTGCACTGCGAGAGGCCCTCATCAGTCTTCGCGCCTCTGGTAAGCGTGATGATACCCGTACGGCCAATGCCGTAGAGGCGGCGCTTTACGAAGAAGACCCGGGCCGCCGGTGGGGCTGTTACAAGGGTGCCTTCTTCGGCGCTCAGGGCAACGCATACAAATCCCTTTACAATGCAGAGGCGGGTAAGGATGCCAATGTGGTCGCGCTGTTCGCGACCAAGGATGAAATTGGGTCAGAAGTGGCGCGCGTTGAGGCGCTCGCGGCGAAGTTGAAGCTGGCCGAGACCGTAGAGCGCACCTCCGCTCTGTTGGAAGTCGGGCTGGATGCGCTGGTCGCATACCAGGAAGAGAAGCGTCGTCGCGGCGCGCTCGATTTCGACGACCTTATCCGCAAGACACGTGACTTGCTCACCCGGACCGGCATGTCCGACTGGGTACTTTACAAACTGGACGGAGGAATCAGTCACATACTGCTCGATGAAGCACAGGATACCAGCCCAGAACAATGGCAGCTGATCAATGCGTTGACGGAAGAATTCACCGCGGGCATCGGCGCCGAACGCCAACAGGACCCGCGCACCTTGTTCGTGGTGGGGGATGAGAAACAGTCTATCTATTCCTTCCAGGGCGCAGAGCCTGCCCAGCTTCGTGCGCAGGAGCAGGCCTATATCCAGAAGGA
This sequence comes from Hyphomonas sp. UBA3195, assembly GCF_002366485.1. Classification (NCBI taxonomy): domain Bacteria; kingdom Pseudomonadati; phylum Pseudomonadota; class Alphaproteobacteria; order Hyphomonadales; family Hyphomonadaceae; genus Hyphomonas; species Hyphomonas sp. UBA3195. The sequence goes on along the minus strand of NZ_DEXB01000045.1, from coordinate 105,580 downwards.
TCCGGCGGCCCTGTCCCAAACCATGGAAATGTCGTTCCGGTCATCGCCGGAAATTCTCGGCTTCGTCGACGCGGTCTGGAACTCGGCCCCGCCGGTCGACATTGCATCTGGCGCACAACCTCCGCTGACGGCGGATGAGGTCACACATACAGCTCGTCGCGCGAACCAGCCCGGCTTGGTAGAGCTCTGGCCGGTGGATGAGCATGACGAGGACGAAGACGCTGATGCGTGGTCACGACCCGTAAATGCGCTGCGTTCAAGTTCTCCAAAGGCGCAGCTTGCAAGCCGGCTTGCAAAACAGTTGAAAGCCATGGTGGATCGGGGCGAGACCGTATGGGAGGAATTGCCGACACGGGACTGGCAGCGCCGGGCCATGAAGCCTGAGGATATTCTGATCTTGGTGCGTAGCCGGACGGGTGGCCTCTTCGATGCAATGATTTCAGCGCTCAAGTCCGAAGGTCTCCCGGTTGCTGGGGCCGACCGGTTGAAGCTCACCGACCATATTGCAGTACAGGATTGTCTGAACTTGATGCGGTTTGCGCTCCTGCCAGAGCGTGATCTGACACTGGCGGAAATCCTGCGCGGGCCTTTCGTCGGACTGGTGGACGATGATCGGTATCTGTTCCGGCTTGCGAGCAAGCGCAGAAAGGGCGAGACGCTCTGGTCGCGCGTTCGCGCGAGTGACGATCCCGATGTGCAGGCTGCCGAAAGATTTTTGTCAGGCCTGCTGGAGCGTCGCCATGAGCCGCCATACGAATTTCTCTCGCGGGTGCTGGATGTGCCGGGGGCGGACGATTTGACGGGTTGGGACAAGATCAATGCACGGCTTGGTGCGCCGGCTCATGATCCTGTCGAGGCACTGCTTTCCCGCGCTCAAGGCTTTGATGCGACGGAGCCGTCTTCACTGCAGGCCTTCGTTGCAGAGATGGAGTCGAAGCTTGTCGAGATCAAGCGAGATCTCGCCGCGCCTGAAGGAAAGGTCAGGGTGATGACGGTGCATGGTGCCAAGGGGCTTCAGGCTCCGGTCGTCGTGCTGCCCGATACGACCGCTGGGCCGAAGTCTGTTTCATCGTCCATGTTCACCGTCAGCGACATGCCGATCTGGTCTCCCCGCAAGGACAGCGACATCCCCGCTGCAGAGCATGCGCGTGCTGTTGCGAACGCAAAATCCGAAGAAGAGTTTCGCCGGCTTCTCTATGTTGCGCTGACCCGCGCGCAGGACCGGTTGATCATTGCCGGTCATTGGCATGGTGCGCGCCCGCCCGGGTATCATGACCGGAGCTGGTATGCATTGTGTGGCGCGGCCATGAGCCGGTTTGCTGAAGAGGCTGATGAGGATGGCATCCGCAGGTTTGGACGGGTGCCTCCGAAAGACCGGGATGTATTCGAAGAATCCAAAGCGCATTCAGCGCTGCCAGACTGGGTGTTTACGCCACCCCGTCAGGCCGAACGCCAGCGCAGGTTCGGCGCGCCGTCCAGCCTGCTTGGCCGCAAGACACCGGTCCTTGCGCCTTTCAGCCAGACGCGGCAGGCGCGCCTGCGCCGCGGTAGAATCATTCATTCCTTGCTGGAATACTTGCCGGCGCTGGACCCTGCCGCGCGCCAGGCGGCCGCGGATAGGTACCTGTCCCGCCTATCCGACCTCACAGATTCTGATCGCCACGAAATGAACGCTGCGGTCTTTGGCATTCTGGACGCGCCAGACATGCAGCGTCTGTTCCGGCCCGGCGGGCGCGCGGAGGCTGCGATTGTCGGTTCGGCGCCTGAGCTGCCGGACGGGCTGATCATCAATGGCCGGGTCGACCGGCTGGTGGTGACGGATGACGAAGTGCTGATTGTCGATTTCAAGACCGATCAGCCTGCGCCTGACAGGCCGGACGGTGTAGCAGAAACGTATCGTGCCCAGATGGCGGCTTATTGGGCTGTTCTGAGGCGGGCCTATCCCGGACGGACGGTGCGCACGGCGCTTTGCTGGACTGACGGTCCACGCCTGATGTTCTTGCCTGAGGAGATGCTATTAGAAGCTCTAAAGGGTGCGCAGAGCCCGGTTTGACTTCCCAATAGAGTTCCTATGTATGTTCCAACTGAAACAGAAAGCATGAAGGAGCCACGCTATGGCTGCGGTGAATGTTACCGACGATGAATTTGACGGCCTGATCGGCGATTCCGATTTGCCGGTGGTTGTGGACTTCTGGGCTGAGTGGTGCGGCCCATGTAAGCAGATGTCGCCGCACATTGATGCGGTGTCCGAAGAGCTGGCAGGCCAGATCAAGGTCGCCAAGATCGACGTGGACGAGAACCCAATCGCGCCTTCGAAGTATGGAGTCCGGGGTATGCCAACTCTCATGATCTTCAAGGATGGCAAAGTTGCCGCGACGCACTTGGGCGCGATGAGCAAACAGGCCATCTCTGACTGGATCAAGCAAAGCGTCTAAAACGTCTTGCTAAGTAGATATTAAAAAAACGCCGGCAGCGATGTCGGCGTTTTTTTTATGCAGCTTGCGTGGTCAGGGCGATGAAGACGTCTTCAAGGTCAGGTGCTTCTGTAACCAGGTCGCCAATTCCGATTCCGTTTGAGCGTACAGTCTCCAGCAACCTGCCGATACCGGTTTCGCTTGACCGGAACGTAATGGCGAGATCGCCATCGGGGCGCAACACTGCATCCATATCCGACAGGGCAGCGGGCACGGTCGCAAGCGGTTCCTTCGGCGTAATCACCAGCGTCTTGTAGTCGAGGCGGGAAAGTAGTTGTGGGGTCGGCTCGCAAGCAACAATCTCACCATGGTTCACGATGGCGATTGAATCACACAGCTCCTCGGCCTCTTCCAGATAATGAGTCGTCAGGATGATTGTCGTGCCTTTGTCGTGAAGTTCCCGCACATAGGTCCACAGAGACCTGCGCAGTTCCACATCGACACCCGCTGTTGGCTCGTCGAGAATCAGGACGGGGGGATTGTGGACGAGGGCCTTGGCCACCATCAGGCGACGTTTCATGCCGCCCGACAATTGGCGCACATAGGCATCCTTCTTGTCATCGAGCCCGACGGCTGTGAGGATTTCAAGGCTGCGGCGCTCCGATTTCGGCACGCCGTAAAAACCAGCCATCAATTCAAGCATTTCCAAAGGCGTGAAGAAGGGATCGGCAACGATTTCCTGATTGACCACTCCGATGGCTGCCCGACTCTGGCGTGGATATTTGTCGATATCCAGCCCCCAAATGCTCGCCGAACCCGACGTCTTGTTCACAAGGCCAGCCAGAATGTTGATAAAGGTCGATTTTCCCGCACCGTTCGGACCAAGCAGTCCGAAGATAGAGCCACGCGGAATCTCCAGATTCAGGCCCTTTAGCGCATGCTTTTCGGGCATCTTGCCAGATGCGCGATAGATTTTGTTGAGGTCTTTGACTTCAATGGCGAAGTCAGGGGCAGGTTTGCTGGACGACATGTGGGGGCCTTTTCACTCTGTCCATTCGATCTTGCGCCGATGGGCGGTGCAATCTAGGTAGGACCATGTGGCACCGGTAACAACCATGCCGACGAAATTGCAGATGGAATTACAAGTCATGTCCACGAAACGCGATGTGTTCGACCCGCCGGAAATCTCAATGGTGACGAGCCATAGGGTCTCGTGCAATGGCGGCGGCGGCGCCCTCGGACATCCGCGCGTTTGGTACGAAATGGGCGACGAGGATTTCGTCGAGTGCAAATATTGTGACCGGCGATTCGTTCTGATCGGCGGCAAGCAAGACCCTTCACGGGCGCGATGATTGCGGCCGGATGATGTGTGAGGTGTCCGAATGCGCGTCCTGATAGCAGGCGGAGGCATTGGGGGCCTGACCGCCGCTCTGGCGCTCGATCATTTTGGGCACGAGGTTTTCGTTTTCGAACAGTCCAGCGTGCTGGATGAAGTCGGCGCGGGTATCCAACTCAGCCCCAATGGCATGCAGGTGCTCAATCAGCTGGGAGTATCCGCCCGCATTCTCAAGGATGCGTTCCGTCCCAAGGCTCTGGAAATGCGGATGGGCCGCAGCGGTCGTCGGCTGTTCGACATCCCGCTCCGCAAGTCGGCGATCAATCGCTGGGGCGCTGACTATCTCCATGTCCACCGGGCTGACCTGATCCAGGCTCTCTACGATGCACTGGTCGCACGCCGTCCGGAAGCAGTCAGTCTTGGCCGAAAAGTTGTTTCCTATCAGAAGGATGAGACTGGCGTTCGTGCGACATTGGACACCGGCGAAACTGTCGAGGGCGAGCTTCTTGTCGGCGCAGATGGAATTCATTCTGTCGTCCGGACTCAGATGCTCGGCACTGAAGCGCCCCGATATACTGGCATGACGGCTTGGCGGGCCATGTCCGCTGTCTCGGACCTGACCGAAACCCCGCCTCCAACGGCCACAGTCTGGACCGGATCTCGCAGACATGCGGTCACCTATCTGCTGAGAGGCGGCAGTCTCGCCAATTTCGTTGGCGTGGTGGAGCGCAAGGCGAAGCATCTGGAATCATGGACCGCTGAAGGATCGCGAGAGGATGCGCTCGCTGATTTCAAGGGATGGCACTCATCCGTCACCGGCATCATCGAACACGCGCCGGTGCTGCATCGCTGGGCGCTGTTTGACCGCGACGAGTTACCGCGCTGGTCCGACGGGCGCGCAGTATTGATGGGGGATGCCTGTCATCCGATGTTGCCTTTCCTTGCGCAGGGCGCCGTGATGGCCATTGAAGATGCCTATGTACTTGCAAGGGAAGTTTCGTCCGCGGCAGACCTGCCCGACGCTCTCAAGGCCTATGAGGCCTGCCGCAAACCGCGCACCAGCAAGGTTCAGGCGGGCGCGAGAGAGAATGCGAGCCTTTTCCATCGCAGTAATCCAGTAACCCAATTATCCACATACGGTCCCATGTGGATGGCCGGCCGCATGATGAAGGGCTTCATCCATTCGCGGAATGATTGGCTTTATGGGCACGACGTCACGCTGGGCTGAGTGGCGCACGGCTTGTCAGCTCGCTGGGAAGCGGGCATTCAGATGTTTCATTTGAAACAATATTCGGGTCCCTATGCTTTCAGTTCTCGACCTATTTCGCGTGGGGATTGGTCCTTCCAGTTCCCACACAGTTGGGCCCATCCGGATTGCGGCGCGTTTCTCTGACGGACTTGCGAAGGCGGGCAATCTCTCACAAGTTCAGCGGATCGAGGTGGAGCTTCAGGGCTCCTTGGCGCTGACGGGGGAGGGGCATGCTACGCCGAAGGCGGTTCTACTTGGGCTCGCCGGGTTTGCACCAGAGACTTTGGATCCGGACGCGGCAGATGCGGCCGTCTCTGAGATCAACTCCAGCCACAATCTCTCCTTGGCCGGAACGCACCAGATCACGTTTGATCCGGATAAGGATATCGTATTCGCATATGGAATTATCCCCAGCCTGCATCCCAACGGCATGCGGTTAAGGGCGTTCGACGCATCGGGTGAAATTTTGTCCGACGAGACGTGGTATTCAACAGGCGGGGGATTCATTGCCTCCCAGCGCCAACTTGAAAAGCCGCTTGAAGACGATCTCATCCAGACTCAAGTCGACGTGCCTTACCCTTATTCGTCTGCCGCTGAGCTAATCACGATGTGTTCGCAGAACGACCTCACGATTGAACATCTCGTCCTGGCCAACGAGGATTCCCTGCGGCCTCGGTCTGAAACGTTTGAAGCGCTCGACCGTATCTCTGACGTTATGGCGAAATGCATTGAGCGGGGCCTGTCACAGACGGGAACCCTACCGGGCAAGCTAAATGTCAAACGTCGCGCTGCATCGCTCTGGGCGAAGCTCGCGAATGATCATGGCTCAAACGAGCGCGAGCAATTGTTTGACTGGCTCAATGTGTATGCCATGGCGGTGAATGAGGAAAACGCATCGGGGGGCCAGGTGGTCACCGCGCCAACAAATGGCGCCGCTGGTATTATCCCTTCCGTGATCCGCCATTATTGCAGTGGTACAGACGATGCGCGTGACCGTACGCGTAAATTCCTGCTTACCGCGGGCGCGATTGGCATTCTCTACAAGCAGCGCGCCTCAATCTCGGGTGCCGAGATGGGATGTCAGGGTGAAGTCGGCGTGGCTTGTTCCATGGCGGCTGGCGGCCTCGCTGCCGTTTGGGGCGCAGTTCCACAACAGGTGTCCAACGCAGCGGAAATCGGTATGGAGCACAATCTCGGCCTGACATGTGACCCGGTTGGCGGGCTTGTCCAGATACCTTGCATCGAACGCAATGCCATCGGAGCGGTGAAAGCCGTCAATGCGGCGCGGCTCGCCTTGCATTCAACCGGGCATTCGCATGTCTCCCTGGATCAGGTCATTGAAACAATGCGGCAGACCGGGCTCGACATGTCCACGAAATACAAGGAAACCAGTCAGGGCGGATTAGCCGTCAACGTCGTGGAGTGCTGATGACGCAAGTCAACAATCTCGGATCGCTACTGGACAGCCTGCGGGAGCAGACATCGGGAGAGAAGGTCACCGTTGGGGCCATGCTTGATGCGGTCGGTCGACGTTCTTACGGACCACTATTACTGCTTCTGGGTTTTGTGTCGATCAGCCCGTTGACCATCATTCCGGGCGCAAACTGGCTCGTCGCCCTGATCATTCTCATAATCGCGGGTCAAATCGTCCTGGGCCTGAAATATCCATGGGTACCGCGGCGCATTCTGGATTTCGAGTTTCCGCGATCGGCGCTGATCCTGGGCGTGGAACAGGCGCATCCTTATGTTTGCCAGGTCGACCGATTCCTGAAACCGCGACTCGCATTCCTGACCGACCCGCCCTTTGTGCAGCTCGTGGCGTTGATTTGTATCGCGGCGGCGCTCGTCTCGTTTCCGCTCGGCCTCATTCCTTTCGGGCCGGTCTTGCCAGGTTTGACGGTGCTCCTGTTCGGGCTGGCGCTAACCGCGCGCGATGGATTTGTGCTGATTCTTGCGGCGCTGGGTCTTGTTGGCAGCTGCTATCTCGTCATCCGGCTCTGGGAACGTCTGATCGGCTGATCGGTCCTGATCAGGCGGAGAATTCAGTCTTCTGAAGACGGTCCGTGATTGAGTTCGGCCAGGGCAGAGCGAACCAATATGAATGTGATCAGCGCCCAAAGGCTCAGAAACAGGGTCCCCGCCCCAAGCTTGTCCCAGCGAATATGGCGATAGATGACGGCCTTGGAGGGGCTTTTCGGATTAATCCAAACGGATAGGGGCTCATTCCGAGACTTGTGCCGACTCAGTTGGCGATTGAGCTGGTGATAATAGGATTCCCGAACGCCCAAGGTTTCATCAAAGAAGGTACGACGAGAGACATGAGTCTCGTTGTCCCAGACATAGCTATACTCGGTTCGCAGTCGATATTGCCGGTTTCGATTCTGGACATGGCTGGACAGGATGACGGCCGGACGCGCCTCCCAGTTCTGTGCTGCGATGGTCAGGCCGACAGGTTTGAGAACCGAGTAGGTGATGAAGGGGGCGATCACGCAAAACCCGGTTGCAACGATCCAAAGGACGATCGTTCCGCCAATCGGCCGCGTTCCATCTTTTTCCACCATACATGAACTCCCTTTCGGGTGTGTAGCATTTGTAGAAGAAGACTTGGAAGTCTGCGACCCGTGGATGGGCTACGTCACGTATAGGATTTTTCGGGAAGGGAAGGTGGCTCCGCGAGTAGGACTCGAACCTACGACCGGGCGATTAACAGTCGCCTGCTCTACCAACTGAGCTATCGCGGAACAGCCGGAGACGGGTGAATAGCAGACCCGAATACCCGTTCAAGCCCCCACATGCTGCGAAGTCATAAAAACTTGCAGATTCCGCAAAAAAAAAGGCGGGAGACAAGCTCCCGCCGAGGCGTTGGGTGATGGTGGGTGTCTCCAAGAGAAGACAGGTACACAATCCCTCAAATTGGTTAACGGGCTGTAAACGGTTTGCAAATGTGTGAGGGAAAATTTGCCGGATCGCGTTTACGACTCCGAAATCATGGGCGTCGGGGTGCTGGCGCACCTGTTGGGGCGCGCTGGTCAGGCGTGTGGCGGATAGGAGTGGTCATTTGAAAGTCTGGAGGCTCCGGCCGGAATCGAACCGGCGTACACGGATTTGCAATCCGCTGCGTAACCACTCCGCCACAGAGCCGTCCCAGAAGGCGCGTCACTTAGCAACGAACTTCGTAGCTTGCAATCTGTCCTTTTCATGCGGCGTGCGTTTATCGCGCATTGCGCCCCCGAAAACCCATGTTAAAGGGCAGGGAAACCGCGCTATAACAAAGCCCGAGAGGGAATCGAGATGAATTACGACAAAGCCCGTGAGATCATGGTCGACACGCAAGTGCGCCCGAATGATGTCTCTGACCCGCATATCGTCTCGGCTTTCTTGAAAACGCCTCGCGAAGCCTTTGTGCCGACATCGCGCAAATCGGTTGCCTATTCTGAACTGGAAATCGAGACGTCCGTGGGCCGTGCCCTCTGGACGCCGCGCGATACGGGAAAATTGGTCAAGCTGGCCGACATCAAACCATCCGACATTGTGCTCGTGATTGGTGCTGGCTCTGGCTACGAGGTGGCGCTTATCAGTCATTTGGCCGAAACCGTTATCGCGCTCGACGATACCGATGCGCGCGTGGACGCCATGTCAGAGCGCTTTGCAGCGCTTGGGATCGATCAGGCGGTTGCCGTCGAAGGTGATCTCGCTGCAGGATTGCCTGACCAGGCGCCTTTCGACGTTATCTATGTCTGCGGCATGGTCGAAACACTTCCAGAAGCCTGGACTTCGCAGTTGGCTGAGGGCGGTCGACTGGCCGTCGTGACGCTCGAGCGGGAAGGGCTTGGACGCGGCAAGGTTTACACGCGCGCAGGCGACACAGTATCGGCCCGCGAAGGATTCGATGCTTTTCCACCAAAATTCCCTGCATTCGACCGCAAGAAGTCATTTGTCTTCTGACAAGCGACAGGCCGCGACAATTTGTTAAGACTCCAGAAAAGTGAACAGTGTTCACTAATGCTGTCAGAACCCTTATATTAGGGATCAAGCATATAAGGGGCTCAGTCGGTCTGGGCCTCAAGGAGCGCCGCATGAATTTCCACCGATCCCTCTCTGTCAGCCTTTTTGCCCTCGGCCTGACCGGGATGACCGCAGCACAAGCAGACACACTCGCCGACGCCATCAATGCAGCGCTCGCAACCAATCCGGGGCTGCAATCTCAGCGAGTTGAGACAGATATTGCTCGTGAGAGTGTGGAGCAGGCCCGCTCACAGGGGCGTACCACGGTCGATCTGTCTGGGAGTGCTGGCTACCAGTACACAGATTCAAACGCAGCTTTTGCGTCGCTCTCCGGCACGAATGGCGACCGTCCGATTGCCAGCGCCCAGATTCAGGCTGCCAAACCCATTTATACCGGAGGACGTATCAATGCCGGTATCCGTCAGGCAAAGGCCGGCGTGGACGCCGCTGAATCGCAATATGATGCCGCCGTCCAGGATCTCATCCTTCAGGTCATAACGGCCTATGTCGATGTGCGCAGCGACCTCGAAACCGTTTCGATTCGCGAAAACAATGTCGAAGTGACCGGTGAGCAGGTTCGTGCGGCGTCTGACCGGTTCGACGTGGGCGTGGTGACGCGGACCGATGTTTCGTTGTCTCAAGCTCGCCTCGAAGGCGCGCGCGCCGCTCTGGCCGGCGCCGAAGCAGTTCTCGAAGCAGATATTGCAAATTATCAGTTCCTCACCGGTCTTGCGCCGGACGATCTCGCGCCGCCGCCGCCGCTGCCGCCCCTTCCGGCCTCGCTGGACGAAGCAGTCCAGATCGCGCTCGACACGAATCCGGACCTGATCGCCGCCCGCCATGCTGAACGTGCGGCTCGCGAGGCAATTGACGTTGCCCGCGGTCAGTACAAGCCTCAGATCAGCATCGTGGGCACTGCGGCGCGCCAGGAAACCTATAATGACTTCACTCAGCGCGATTCGAGCGTCTCAGCTGTGGCGCAAGGCACCATCCCGCTGCTTTCAGGCGGCCTGATCAAAAGCCAGGTGAAATCGGCCAAGCTGCAGCGCGCTCAGGCGCAGCGCCAGATCGACACGCTTCAGCGCAGCATTCGCGCTCAAATCGCACAATCCTGGTTCGCTTATGAAGCTTCCTTGCGCTCCATCTCGGCCTCCGAACGTCAGGTCGACGCAGCCCAGATCGCCTATGACGGCGCCACGGAAGAACTGGCCGTGGGCATTCGCACCACGCTGGATGTGTTGGACCAGGAACAGCAATTGTTCGAAGCCCGGCTTGCCCTCGTGCAGGCCGAGCGGGACTCCTATGTCGCCGCTCACAATCTCCTGCGCGCGACCGGACAATTGTCTCCGAACATGCTGGTTCTGGATGGCGCGGGCTGAGACTCGCGTTAACGACGATAAACGGTTGTTAACACAATCCCCGTAGCGGTTAATGCATAGGGATTCGCACTGCACCAAATATCAAGGGGCTGGCCATGGCCAATGAAGCACACAAAGAACCGACGATGGAGGAAATCCTCGCGTCGATTCGCAAGATCATCTCAGATGATGACACGGCTCCACAGGCGGAAGAATCGGCGCACGCCGAAGAGACTTCCGCGCCTGTCGAGGCTGAAGCCTCATTCGATGAGGATGATCTGCACGATATTGATGACGTCATGTTCGAGGACGAACCGGCAGCGGACGAGGCTTCTGCCGAAGAGGTCGTGGCTGACGAAGACGCCTTTGAAGTAGAATTCGAGCAATTCGACTCCAGCGCCGACGAAGTCAGCGAGCCGCCAAGCTTCGAAGAAATGCTTGGCGCGGCGCGCGCTGTCGTGGCGGCCCCCAAGGCCGAAGAGGCTGAGGAAGTCGTAGAAGAAGTGTTTCCCGAAGCGCTCGTTGAAGAAGTCGCTCCGGAGCCCGAACCAGAGCTTGAACCAGAACCCGCTGCCCCCGAACCGGTGGCTGCATCCGTATCCGTGGAGGAAGACATGGCGGCTACCGCACGTTATCAGCAAACCATCCTGACCGACGACCAGACTGCCGATGTGGCCGCTGGTGCACTTGGCAAACTCATTTCCAAAATGGACATGGGCGGCGACAATACGATCGAGGGCCTCGTGCGCGAGATGCTCAAGCCGATGATGAAGGACTGGCTCGATGCCAACCTGGCAAAGATCGTCGAGGAAAAGGTCGAGGCCGAAGTACAGCGCATTGCCCGCATGGCGCGCTAGCCTCTCCTGACAAATACGTTATAGGGAAGGGCGCGCCGTCACTGGCGCGCCTTTTCTTTTACATGGAATACGCCTGAAACGATGCTCGATCAAAGATTTGACCCCGCCGAAGCCGAACCCCGCCTGTACAAGGCCTGGGAAGAAAACGGATGCTTCAAGCCCTCCGGCGACACGTCTGCACAAGCCTATTCCATCGTAATACCACCGCCCAACGTCACCGGCGTCCTGCATATGGGCCACGCCTTGAACAATACGTTGCAGGATGTCCTGATCCGGTTCGAGCGCATGCGCGGCAAGAATGTGTTGTGGCAGCCGGGCACCGACCATGCCGGCATCGCAACGCAGATGGTGGTCGAGCGCCAGATGGCCCAGTCCGGTGACAATGTCACCCGCCGCGACATGGGTCGCGAGGCCTTTGTCGATCGCGTGTGGAACTGGAAAGAGGAATCCGGCGGTGCCATTGTCGGCCAGCTGAAACGTCTCGGCGCGTCGTGCGACTGGTCAAAGGAAGCCTTCACGATGGGCGACCGCAACGATCCCGACAACAGCATGATGCGCGCGGTGACGAAGGTCTTTGTCGAGCTCCACAAGAAGGGCCTGATCTATCGCGACAAGCGGCTCGTGAACTGGGACCCACACTTTCAGACTGCGATCTCGGATCTTGAAGTCGACCAGCGCGAAGTGCCGGGCCATTACTGGCATCTACGCTACCCGCTCGCGGACGGCGTCACCTATCTGCATCCGGTCAAGGATGAAGACGGCAATGTCACCGAACAGGAAATGCGCGACTACATTGTCGTCGCCACGTCCCGTCCGGAAACCATGCTTGGCGATACCGGCGTCGCTGTGCACCCGGAAGACCCGCGCTATGCAGGCCTGATTGGCAAGTTTGTCGAACTGCCGATTGTCGGCCGTCGTATACCGATCATTGCGGATGAGTATGCCGACCCGGACAAGGGCTCTGGCGCCGTGAAGATCACCCCCGCGCATGATTTCAACGATTTCGAAGTCGGCAAGCGCGCGGGCCACACACCGCTGAACATCCTGAATGCGACCGCGCATATCGTGGACGGCGAAGAGGCTGACACGGCCGGCATTCCGGCTGAGTATCGCGGCTTGGGTCGCTTTGACGCACGCCGGAAAGTTGTCTCGGCTTTCGAGGAAGCTGAACTCCTGCAGGAAATCGAGAACCTCAAGATTGAGCAGCCTTTTGGCGACCGCTCAAACGTCGTCATCGAACCGTGGATGACGGACCAATGGTATGTCGACGCCAAGACGATGGCCAAGCCTGCCATCGCCGCGGTGAAAGAGGGCAAGACCAAATTCGTCCCGGAGAACTGGGAAAAGACCTATTACAACTGGATGGAAAACATTCAGCCCTGGTGCGTCTCCCGCCAACTCTGGTGGGGACACCGGATTCCGGCCTGGTATGACGAAGATGGAAATGCCTACGTTGCGTCCACCGAAGCGGAAGCTCAAGCGCAAGCCGGCAAAGGCAAGAAGCTTGTTCAAGATGAAGACGTTCTCGACACCTGGTTCTCTTCCGCCCTCTGGCCGTTTTCCACACAGGGCTGGCCGGACAAGACGGTCGATCTCGACACCTTCTTCCCGACCGCGACGCTTGTTACCGCGTTCGACATCATCTTCTTCTGGGTCGCCAGGATGATGATGATGAGCCTCGAATTCATGGGGGAAGTTCCGTTCAAGGACGTCTACATCCACGCGCTCGTGCTCGACGAGAAGGGCCAGAAAATGTCCAAGTCCAAGGGCAATGCCATGGACCCGCTGGAACTGGTCGACGAATACGGTGCCGACGCGCTGCGCTTCACGATGGGCCGCATGGCCGGGCAGGGGCGCAACATCCGGCTCTCCAAACAGGCCGTCGAAGGCAATCGCAACTTCGCCACCAAGCTCTGGAATGCGGCCCGCTTTGCCGAGATGAATGAGTGCGGCGCGCCTGGCGAGATCGACTATGCCAGGGTCGAAAGCCCGGTGAACCGCTGGATCCTGTCCGAACTCTCCCAATGCGCGGCAGAAGTCAGCAAGGGCATTGAGGACTACAAATTCAACGAAGCTGCGGGCGCGCTCTACAAATTCATCTGGAACACGCTCTGCGACTGGTATCTCGAACTGATCAAGCCGCTGCTGGCAGGCATGGACGATGCCGCCAAGCAGGAAACCCGAATGGTCTGCGGCTATGTGCTGGATGAATCGCTGAAGCTGCTCCATCCCTTCATGCCGTTCGTGACGGAAGAGTTGTGGGAGCGCCGCGCTGAGGGCCGCGCAGAGGCCAAGGGCTTCCTGATGCACCAGTCCTGGCCATCGACTGAGCCGTTCACGGATGAGGCTGCCGCTGAAGAGATCAACTGGGTGATCGACATGATTACCGAGCTGCGCTCGCTCCGGAACGATCTCGGTGTCCCGGCGGGCTCCAAGCTGCCGCTGACCCTGGTCAATGCCGGCGCGGAAATCGAAAACCGCGCGATGAGCCATGAGGACGTCCTGAAGCGCCTTGCGCGCCTTGAAGACATCTCGATGACGGATGCGACCCCCGAAGGTGCGGTGACTGCGGTCATCGGCGAGACCATGTCTGCGCTTTCGGTGGCCGACATTGTCGACATCGACGAGGCCCGCAATCGGCTCGACAAGGAGCTGGCCCAACTCGACAAGGACATCAAATCCACCGAGGGCAAGCTTTCAAACGAAAAATTCGTTTCGCGCGCCCCGCCAGAGATTGTTGAAGAGAATCGTGAGCGGATCCGTGACTGGTCCGCGCGCAGGGAAAAGCTGAAAGCTGCTCGCAAGGGGCTTGAAGGTCTCTGACCAATGCGGGCATCCTGTTTCAGCATGAACAGGAGTTGCTCTCATGAATTTCCGCAAACTGGTGATCGCGTCGGCGGTCCTCCTCGGCGCGTGCGCTGCGACCCCGGACCCTGGGCCCACCATGACCGAGTGGCGGCTGGTGATCCATGGCGGTGCAGGCGTGATCACCCGCGAAGGCATGAGCCCGGAAAAGGAAGCGGCTTACACCGCAGCGCTCGAGACTGCGTTGGAAGCTGGCGCAGCCGTGCTCCGAAACGGTGGTAGCGCGCTGGATGCGGTCGAGGCGGCTGTCATCCCGATGGAAGACGATCCGCTCTTCAATTCCGGCCACGGCGCCGTGTTCACCGCGGCGGGTACTCATGAACTCGACGCATCAATCATGGACGGCCGCGACCGCAATGCCGGCGCCGTCGCTGGCGTCACCCGCGTACGCAACCCGATCAAGGCGGCGCGCGCCGTGATGGACAAGTCCGAACATGTCATGTTCGCCGGATCGGGGGCCGACGCTTTTGCTGAAGCGCAGGGGCTCGACATGGTCGACAATTCCTATTTCGACACGGACCGGCGCAGGCAGTCTCTGGAGCGCGTGCTCGAAGAGCGCGTTCGGACCGCCGCCGATCGTCATGGCACCGTCGGCGCGGTCGCGATCGATCAGGACGGCAATCTTGCCGCGGCGACGACGACCGGCGGCATGACAGCCAAGGCAGCGGGCCGGATCGGGGACTCGCCGCTGATTGGCGCAGCGACCTATGCCGAGAACGGCGTTTGCGCCGTGTCTGCAACTGGACACGGCGAATATTTCATCCGCGTGGGCGTGGCAAAGACCATTTGCGACAGAGTGAAACTTGCTGACGACGAAATCGAACCGGCTGCAACATCCACGCTCGCGGAAGTCGCGGAATTGGGCGGCGATGGCGGCGTCATTGTGGTGAATGGGGATGGCGGATATGCCTTCGTCTTCAACTCCGAAGGCATGTATCGTGGGGTCGTGGATGCTTCAGGGGCAAGAACTGCCATCTATGGCGGCGAATAGTCCCTTTTCCGCAACAGGATTGCGCGCTAGGGGCATTGCAGAACACACAGGATAGGACCGTCATGAGCAAGACTTGGGACAAATCGAAAATGCCCTCCCGCCACGTTACACAAGGGCCGGAGCGCGCGCCGCATCGCAGCTATCTCTACGCCATGGGCCTGTCGACCAAGGACATCCAGAAGCCCCTCGTTGGCGTTGCGTCCTGTTGGAACGAGGCCGCGCCCTGCAACACCGCGCTGATGCGTCAGGCACATGCGGCTTCCGAAGGCGTCAAGAAGGGCGACGGCACTCCGCGCGAATTCTGCACCATCACAGTGACCGATGGCATCGCGATGGGGCATGAGGGCATGCGGTCTTCGTTGGTCAGCCGCGACACGATTGCGGACTCTGTCGAACTGTCCATGCGTGGCCATTCCTATGATGCGCTGGTCGGCATTGCCGGCTGTGACAAATCCCTGCCGGGCATGATGATGGCCATGCTGCGCCTCAACGTGCCCAGCGTCTTCCTCTATGGCGGATCGATCCTGCCGGGCTCTTATGAGGGCCGCGATGTCACCGTGCTTGACGTGTTCGAGGCCGTGGGCGCGCATGCCGCTGGCTCGAACGAGATGACCGCCGAGAAACTTCACGCGCTGGAAAAGGTCGCCTGTCCTGGCGACGGGGCGTGCGGCGGCCAGTTCACGGCGAACACGATGGCCTGCGTCTCTGAGGCCATCGGCCTCGCCTTGCCGCTCTCCTCGGCGCTGCCAGCGCCTTACACCGACCGTGACGGCTATGCCGTGGCCAGTGGTGAAGTGGTGATGCAACTGGTCGAGAAGAATCTGCGCCCGCGCGACATCTGCACGCGGGAAGCCTTCGAGAATGCGGCCATCGTCGTCGCCGCGACCGGCGGCTCGACCAATGCGGCGCTTCATCTGCCAGCCATGGCGCATGAGTGCGGCGTTCAGTTCGATCTCGAAGACGTCGCGAAGATCTTCCAGAGGACGCCTTACATCGCGAACCTCAAACCCGGTGGCGACTATGTTGCCAAGGATTTCGGCGAAGCAGGCGGCGTGCCCATGCTGATGAAGACGCTGCACGAATCCGGCCTGATCAATGGCGACTGCCTGACCGTCACCGGACAGACCTGGGCAGAATACCTCGAAGACATCGAGTGGGACCCGAACCAGAAGGTCATCTATCCGGCAACCAATCCGATCTCGCCAACCGGCGGTGTCGTTGGCCTGTGGGGATCGCTCGCCCCCGATGGCGCCATCGTGAAAGTGGCCGGACTGCACACGCTGCAATTCTCCGGGCCGGTGCGCGTCTTTGACGGCGAGGAAGCCTGTTTCAAAGCCGTGTCCAACCGCGACTACAAGGAAGGCGAAGTTCTCGTCATCCGATACGAAGGCCCCAAGGGTGGCCCCGGTATGCGGGAGATGCTGTCGACCACTGCCGCGATCTACGGTCAGGGCATGGGTGACAAGGTGGCCCTGATTACTGATGGTCGCTTCTCCGGCGCAACGCGTGGCTTCTGCATTGGTCATGTCGGCCCTGAAGCGCAGGAAGGCGGCCCCATCGGCCTGCTGAAGGATGGCGACATCGTCACGATCGATGCCGAAAAAGGCACGATTGATGTCCGCCTGACGCCTGCTGAGCTGGAAGACCGCAAGCGTCAGTGGAAGCCGCGTATTACGGCCTATGGCTCCGGTGCGCTGCAAAAATTTGCCGCGCTGGTCGGCCCTGCACACAAGGGCGCGACGACCCATCCGGGCTTCGCGGGTGAGCGGCACGTCTACGCCGATATCTGATACAGGTTTTACCTGTCACGGAATCCAAGCTTAACTGGGGCGGTCTGTTTATGAGAGGCCGCCCCAGATGAGTCAGGATATGCCATCGACCGATCCACTCCCGTCACAACCTCCTTTCGATCCGGATGTTGTAAAGGCATTGGGTGATCTTCCAGAGGAATTCCAGGAGTTTCCCCGCCTGTTCCAGGATGAGATCAGGCCAGCGCTTTTGACTCGTGAGGCCGAACGACAAGTCGCCGTCGCGAAGGCGCGACAAGCCCGCTATGTGGGGATCGCGGTTGCTGTTCTCGGTGCGCTTGCTGGCGTGCTTCTTGTTCGGCATCCCTTCGCAGCAATCATCGCTGTGGTGGTCGGTGTGGGCTATCTGTACTGGGGAGGCCGTGATGTGCGTCGACTTGGCAAGGAAGCCAAGGATCTGATTGTCCTGCCCGTTGTGCGAAAGCTTGGTCTGCAATTCTTGGCGGAGCCCGGCTCTGTCGACTCTATCTACAAGCATCATGATGTTGGAATCGTGCCCAGCTGGGACCGCGCCAATTATGAGGATCGGCTGACGGGACGGCGCAAAGGCGTGGATTTCGAATTGTTCGAGGCGCATCTCGAAGAGCGCAGTACGTCGACCGATTCCAAAGGCAATACGCAAACCCGCTGGAGAACGGTCTTCAAGGGCCAATGCCTGCGCTTCGAGTTTTCCAAGCGCTTCTATGGCCGCACGCTGATCACGCGTGATTCGGGCTTCTTCAACCGGTTTGGCGGGGGAAAGGGCATGTCCCGTGCCATGCTGGAAGACCCGGTGTTTGAAAAGATATTTGAGGTCTACACCACCGATCAGGTGGAGAGCCGCTACCTCCTGACGCCGGACCTCATGCAAAATCTTGTCGACTTGGAAAAGGCATTCCACGGCGGTCGGCTGAAGGCGTGTTTTGATGGTGGAGAGATGTTCATCACACTGGAGGGAGGGAACCTGTTTGAGCCTGGCAGCATGTTCAAACCCCTCGATAGTGTGGATCGCGTGCGGGAATTGCTGACTGATTTTGCGGCCATATTCCGCATCATGGATGCTGTCATTATCGGTCGTGCCCGTGAAGGCCAGGAGCGCGACTGAGATCGTTCAAATGAGGCAGTTCGGGGGCAACAGCGTTCAGCTTTGCTTCAGTGACTTTCCGCCATAAAAAGCGTGAACTTAGCAAGAGGTCCCGTTTCATGATGAAATCCATTGTCGCCAGTTTCATGCTTGTCATTGCTGCACAAACAGCCGTCGCTCAGGCGATGACGACTGCGGACGTGAAGCGGTGCAATGCCATGACGGCAACCATGGCGCCGAAGAAGGCGGAGATCGAAACGCTGCAGGCCAAACGTGATGAATTGGCGATCCGTGTGGAAGAGTTGGGTGAGGTTTGGGAAGACGCCGAAATCCATCGCTTGGCCTCGCCTGCGCACGCTGTGACGGCTGATGAGACCAAGTCTGCCTATCAGACTGCCAGGAAGGAGCTGATGGCAAAAGAGCGTGGGCTGCAAGCCGTTGCACGCCAGTTCAATCAGGACATTGCCTCATATAATCAGAGCTGCGCCACCGCCAAATAGGCGGCAATTCCCTACTCCATTCGTGCTGGACCTCAGCCTGCGATGATGCGCAACTGGCGCATCGTCGTCGCCCCGACTCGTAGGAGCCGTTGCAGCAGAAACACTTGTCAACGTTGACAACTCAATTTTGATAGACTTCTTGTTGGCGATAACATTCGAGGCTAGACTTCGGTATAAGCAAAAAGCGGGCAGGGGGTTGCCTGCCGCGAAACAAGGGAGGGCGCGCGGTATGAGCGACGCATCATCGACTGTAAATATGGATACAGGACAGGGCAGTTTTGGCCAGGTTCTGCTGATCACCGCCGTCGCCACGATCGGCGGATTTCTTTTTGGTTTTGACTCAGGCGTCATCAACGGAACTGTTGATGGTCTCCGTGTTGCCTTCAACTCGCAAGAAATGGGCACAGGTTTCAACGTTGCCTCCATGCTGCTTGGCTGTGCGGTCGGCGCGGCACTGGCAGGCACATTGTCGGATGCGTTCGGTCGTCGCACGATGATGATCGTTGCTGCGGTTTGTTTCATAATCTCCGCATGGGGCTCCGGTGTAGCGGGCTCGTCGGCGGAATTTGTCGTCTATCGCATCATTGGTGGTCTTGCGGTCGGCGCGGCAAGCGTCATGTCACCAGCTTATATTTCCGAGGTTGCTCCGGCCAAATATCGCGGTCGCCTCACGTCGATCCAGCAGGTCGCCATCATCAGCGGGCTTTTTCTGGCATTCGTGTCCAATTATCTGATCGCGCAAGCAACTGGCGGGTCTGCCATGAATGAATGGCTGCTCGGCTTTGAAGCGTGGCGCTGGATGTTCTGGATGGAATTGCTGCCGGCTACATTCTTCCTCGTGGCCCTTCTGTTCATTCCGGAAAGCCCGCGCTACCTCGTGGCACAAGGTTCTACAGACAAGGCGCGTTCGGTGCTCTCGCGTCTCTCTGGTGCCAAGGCCGCTCACCGCAAGGTCGACGAGATCGAGCAGTCGCTTGCCAATGATCACAAGCCGTCCCTCAAGGACGCGCTTGGTCAATTCGGTTTCAAACCCATTGTCTGGGTCGGTATCGGTCTTGCCGTGTTCCAGCAACTTGTTGGTATCAATGTCGTCTTCTATTATGGCGCCGTGCTCTGGCAGGCGGTTGGCTTCTCCGAAAGCGACGCCTTGCTGATCAACATCATTTCCGGTGCGGTCTCGATTATTGCCGTGATCATTGCGCTGCTGCTGATCGACCGGATCGGTCGCAAACCACTATTGTGGATGGGCTCGGTCGGTATGACGGTCACACTTGCCATCGTGGCATTCTGCTTCTCACAAGCGGTCACGATTGATGGGGCAGTCAGTCTGCCCGGCAGCTTTGGCTTGATCGCTCTGCTCGCCGCGAATGCCTATGTTGTGTTCTTTAACGCGTCATGGGGCCCTGTCATGTGGGTCGCCCTTGGTGAGATGTTCCCGAACCAAGTTCGCGGCGCAGGTCTCGCCATCTCCGGCTTTGCGCAATGGATCGCCAACTTCGCGATCACGATGACCTTTCCGATCATGCTGGCAACGGCTGGTATCGGTCTGGCGGGTGCTTACGGTTTCTACGCTGTGTGTGCGCTGATTTCCGTCTTCTTCGTCTTCAAGGCGGTCAGGGAAACCAAAGGTCTCGAACTCGAGGAAATGCAGGGTTAGGCCCGGCATATACATTCCGCCCTCGCCGATCTGTCGGCGAGGGCATTTTTTTAAAAACTGAACAAGGGAGGTCGCGATGGCCAAGGCTGTCCGGAAATCGTCAATCATTTCGCTGCTCGGCGGCGTGGCTAGTGTGGCGCTCATTGCCGCGTGTAGCCATACGCCGACCGATGCCGATGCCAACGAAACAATGGTAGCTGCAGAGCCCGTGCAGACCGCGCTCATGACTGAGCACGATCTCGTCGCAACACCAGAACTTTGGCCCGAAATCACTGTGCCGGATCTCGACCCTGTGATCGAAGCGCGCATTGACGAGATCATGGCGAAGATGACTCTGGAGCAGAAAGTCGGTCAGGTCATCCAGGCGGACAGCGACAGTGTGACCCCTGAAGAAGTAAAGGCCTATCGCCTTGGGTCCGTTCTCAGTGGTGGCAGCTCGGCGCCCGGTGACGAACCGTTCGCGTCCATGGACGCGTGGCTCGCGGATGCGGACGCTTATTGGCACGCCTCGGTCGATCCAGAAGGTGTTGAAATCGCCATCCCCGTCATCTGGGGCATCGATGCCGTGCATGGCCATGCGAACCTGTTTGGTGCGACCATCTTCCCGCACAATATTGGTCTTGGCGCTGCCAATGATCCGGACCTGATCGAAGACATTGCCCGCATTACCGCCGAGGAACTCATTGTCTCCGGCCATGATTGGACATTTGCCCCGACCATCGCCACTCCGCGCGATGACCGCTGGGGCCGCACCTATGAGGGCTATTCAGAAAGCCCTGAAATTGTCCGCGAATATGCCGAACGGATTGTCTACGGATTGCAGGGCCGTCCGGATGATGAGGACTTTCTCGGCGAGGGCCGTGTCATTTCCAGTGCCAAACACTATGTCGGCGACGGCGGTACACAAGATGGCATCGATCAGGGCGAGACGCTCGCCACCGAACAGGAACTCATCGACATTCACGCCCAAGGCTATTTCACCGCGCTTGAAGCCGGTGTGCAGACCGTCATGTCGTCATTCTCCAGCTGGCAGGGTGTCAAGATGCATGGCAGCCACGTCATGCTGACCGAAGTGCTGAAAGACCGCCTCGGTTTCACTGGTTTTGTTGTCGGTGACTGGAATGGTCACGGCCAGGTGCCGGGTTGTACGAATACCGACTGTCCACAGTCGTTGAATGCTGGGCTCGATATGTACATGGCACCGGACAGCTGGAAGGGGCTCTATGAAAGTACGCTCCAGCACGCCAAGGATGGCAACATCCCGATGGAGCGTCTCGACGATGCCGTGCGCCGTATCCTGCGTGTGAAGCTCGCCTATGGCATTTTCGACAAGCCTGCGCCAAGCGAACGCCCTGGAGCGAACGACGAGAGCCTGATGGCAACGCCCGAGGCCCGAGAGATCGCCCGCCGCGCCGTGCGGGAATCGCTCGTTTTGCTGAAGAACAATGACAATCTCCTTCCGCTCAGCACGGAGCAAACCATTCTCGTGATCGGTGATGGCGCAGACAGTATCACCAAGGCCGCTGGTGGCTGGACCTTGTCCTGGCAGGGCGGTGGTTATGACAATGGCCACTTCCCCAATGGACAGTCCATTCTGGAAGGTATTGAGGATGCGCTGCTGCCGGGCGGCGGAACGCTGATCTTCGACCCCACAGGAGAGTCCAATGTAGATGCGGATGTTGTAATTGCTGTGTACGGAGAAAATCCATACGCTGAAGGCATCGGCGATATTCGGACGATGGATTTTGTGCCGAATGGTTTTGACACAAGCAAGCTCGAAGCCTTCCAGGACAAGGGCGTGCCGGTCGTGTCGGTTTTCCTGTCGGGTCGGCCGCTTTGGGTAAATCCCGAACTCAATGACTCCGATGCGTTCGTAGCAGCTTGGCTCCCGGGCTCCGAAGGTGCCGGGATTGCCGATGTGCTATTCCAGACGGAACCAGACTTCGACTTTACGGGACGTCTCTCCTTCTCATGGCCGGCGACAGCCCAGCCGTCACGTCTCAATTCGGAAGACACACCTTATGAGCCGCTATTCGCTTACGGGTACGGCCTCAGCTATGCCTCTGACGCAACCGAGCTTGGAGAGCTGAGTGAAGATCCGGGTCTGTCCGAAGACCTCATGGGCAATGCGGATCCGCGGACCTTGTTCAGGCGCGGACGCCCAGGAGACCGCTGGGGCGCGCTCCTCGCGTTTGAGGGGGCTTACACGACGCTGCAGCCGGGGCTTACCGAACTGGCGGGCCTTTCGATCAGTCGGACGGACTACGAAATTCAGGAGGATGGACTGGTGCTTTCATGGTCGGATCCGACTGGCGTCCTGTCCATTGGTTCCTTTGCCAATCCGGTCAATCTGAATGCGGCTGGCGACGCCGCGCTGGACATCGTAATCGCAGCCAAGGTGCCGGATGGCGGGGAGCACGTCATATCCGTCAGTGGCTCTTGCGACCAGAATGGCAATTGCGAAGCCGTTGAGCAGATCACCGTCACAGGTTCCGACTGGGCGGAATACCGAGCGCCTGCGGCCTGTCTCGGTCTGACTGACCTTACTGCCGTGCAGATCCCGGCGGTTATCGGAACGATGGATGCTGGGACAGTGGCAGTGGCGGACATCCGCTTCGAACCTTCCGAGCGTGATCAAGGTTGCTCTGAATAGCGCCAGCCTGAAAGATAGGTCTGAAATCAAATGGCGGCCTTCGTTCGAAGGCCGCCATTTTCATTTTTAATGATCAGTCTCCGGCGGACTGGGCATAAACACCGAGAAGCGTACCGACAAACCCACCAGCCTTTTCCGTGCTCAGAATTGTGCTGTCTTCGCCGAGTGCCACGGGCTCCCAGTCGTCGCCTCGGGCAGCCTGATAGAAGTCGATCTCAGGGCCCCGTGATACGATCCGCAGTTTGAGGGAGGCCCCCAAAGGCGCGGCTGCAGGGACCTCTGCGACGATCTCACCGTCCTTGTCTGTCGCGTCACCAGCGCGCTTGCGCAGCCGCACAATCGCTTTCCCGTCTTCACTCATCGACAAGCCGAGCGCATAATAGGCCGCATCATTCTGGAAAGCGGCAATTCCCGCTTCGTCGTCACTATCTTCCGGCACGAAAGAGACCTCTGTATAGGCTTCAGCATTTGTGTGTTGCTGCCGCCGCGCGAGAAAGGAAGGCTGTCCAGGGCTGCCGACTCCGTCTGCGCGCGCTTCCAGAACGAGTTCGCCATTTTCCAGTCGATACGCTTTCTGGGCAGGTATTCTGACCGTCAGCCAGTGCAGCGGAAGTACGTCTTCCTCAAACTCATCCGTATAGGTGAAGTTACCAGTCAGCGGCAAAGAAGCCTTCGGCTGCGCCGGCAGGGCGGGACGATCAATGACGTGCGGGATGACGTCGCCGGGCTTGGTGATGCGTGGGATACCATTGTCCCATGACACCGGCATGAGGAAAGTTTCGCGGCCGGTATTGTATTCGTTGCCTTGATAGGGGCGCGTGCCAAGGAATACGGCCCACCAATTGCCCTCAGAATCTTGGGTGAAGTCAGCATGGCCAACCGAAGTGATCGGTTCGGCCCGGTCTTCCGGTAGGTCGCGTTGCGTCAGGATCGGGTTATCGGGATGGGGCGTAAACGGCCCCAAGGGGGACTTCGCGATGAGGATCACCTGCGAGTGCTGCGGGCCTGTTCCGCCTTCAGCAGCGCTAAGCACGTACTTGCCATCAACCTTGTAGAGATGCGGCCCCTCGATCCAGACGGGTTGTTCGGACAAGTCCAGGCCGCCATTCACCGCTACGACCGCATCCGAAACCGGTTCGAACGTTTGTGCATCAACTTCGCGGATCCAGACCGCGCGATGCCCCTCATAGAGGGGCTCGCCCTCAGGGGCGTCATTGTTCAGGATGTAGACCTTGCCGTCCTCGTCAAAGAAAAGCGACGGGTCGATCCCGCCAATATGGGGTAGCCAGATCGGGTCGGACCATGGCCCGGCAGGGTCGGTAGCCGTCACGACGAAATTGCCGCCGCAATCCACGCAGGTATTGATCACGTAGAAGACGCCGCCATGGAATTCGATTGTCGGCGCAAACACACCTCGCGACACGGTCAGCCCGGAAAAGTCGAGCATGTCCGGCCGGTCGATCACATTTCCGATCTGGGTCCAGTTGATCAGGTCTCGGCTGTGGAAGATCGGGATACCCGGATAGTGGGTAAAGGATGAGTTCACGAGGTAGTAGTCGGCGTCGACTTTCACGATGCTGGGGTCTGGATAGTATCCGGCCAGGATCGGATTCCGAGCCTGACTGTCGGAGACGGGCAGATCAAAGATCGGGTCAGTGCCGCTATATGTCAGATAGGAGAAGCGGGCTTCCGATGTTTCCAGCGGCGCAGGCGCAGGCGCAGGCGCACTGACACTGCCGCACGACGCTGCGATCGCGATCGCCCCGAAACTGGCAAACGCCTTCCAATGTCGCATTTGAATAATCACGCTTCCGACTCCCTCTGTCGTTCTACCGGTATGGACCCGGTTTCAATTCACGATATGATAGCGTTATCATTATCGCTATGCCAAGGCCGCCAAGAGCCGAAATCAACCGGGAGGAATTCGATGTCCAAATTTACAAGACGCCATGCGCTCGCTCTGATGGCGTCGGCAACGGGTGCAGCGTGCACGTCGGCAGGCGGGCCAGCCGTGCAACTTGGGACGGGTTCCGAGCCGTTGAAGGATTTGGCCGCCGCAAAGGGCATCCGTTTCGGCACGGCCATGGATGTGCGCGAGGTCTCCGATCCGGCTTATCTCGATATTGTCTTGCGAGATTGCGCCGTCATCGTAGCCGAAAACGAACACAAGATGTACACGATTCAGCCAACCCCGGATGCCATGAACTGGACGCCGGGCGATACGCTGGTGGCGTTTGCGAAAGCGAACAATCTCGGTATGCGGGGCCACACTCTGTTGTGGCAGCATCCGCAATGGCTCCCGGACTGGATCAATGACTCAGATTTTGCGAACGCCTCGGAAGCAGAAGCCGTCCTGGGCGGTTACATCACAGCGGTGGCGTCGCGGGATGCTGATTTCATCTATTCCTGGGATGTCGTGAACGAGACTATTGACCCGAAAACCGGCGATATCCGTGAAACCTCTTTTACCCGAGTCATGGGGCCGGACGTATTGGAGTTCGCGTTCCGCACGGCACGCGCAGCAGCGCCGGACGCAACGCTGGCGTACAACGACTATATGAGCTGGGAGCCCAGCCACGAAAAACATCGCACAGGCGTGCTGCGCATGCTCGAGCGTTTGAAACGCAACGGGGCACCCATTGATGCACTTGGCATTCAAAGTCATTCCAATGATGCGCCGCCGTCGGCCTTTACGCCGACCCAGCAAAAAGTCTGGCGGGACTTCGTGGAAGAGGCCATCGGTATGGGGTTGGACATCTACCTCACCGAATTCGATGTGAATGACTCGATGATGGCTCCTGGCATTGTTCAGCGCGACCAGGAGATTGCCGCGTTTACGCGGGACTATCTCGACATGATGTTCAGCTATCGGGAGACCAAGGATCTGTTGATGTGGGGTCTGGCGGATAGTCACAGCTGGTTGCAGGGATTCAAACCGCGCGAAGACGGGATAGAGAAACGACCGACTCTTTACGATTCCAGCTATCGCCCCAAGCTGATGCGTGACGCTGTCGCGGCCGCGCTCAAGGCTGCGCCAACCCGTGCGTGAACTGCGCCACATTACCCCATCTGGCTGAATCGTCTTGAAAAAATTACATAAAGGCTTGAGGTTTGGGTGTTAAGTCGGCGCAAGACATAGAATGAAAAGCAGGACGGAAACCCTGCTCACGGGATAAGAAGAACAAGTATGTCCGAAAAAATTACAAAGTCGGGACGTCGCCAGCACGCGACCATCAAGGAGGTCGCCGAACTCGCTGGCGTTTCACAGATGACGGTCTCGCGTGTGCTCAATCGCCGGGATGTCGTGCGTGAAACTACCCGGGCGCGTGTTGAAGATGCCATCCGCGAACTGAAGTACCGACCGAACTTACTCGCACGTAGCCTTGCGGGTGGGAGCTCCCTGTTCATCGGAATGATTTTCAACAACCCCAGCAACTCCTATCTCAGTGAACTGCTCATCGGTGCGATGAACCGCTGCCGGGAAGCGGGGCACCATCTGGTGCTTGAGGATTTCTCCTCATACCAAGACCCTTCCGATGTAGATGAGCTTGTGGGCCGCGTCAGCGGCGCCGGTCTGGACGGCATTCTCGTCGTTCCCCCGCTCAGCGAAGATGACCTCCTGCTATCCAGGCTGGAGGAGGCGGGCATTCCTTGCGTCCTTATTGCCCCAAAAACTCCGCCGAAATCCGGAACAAGCCTCGCGATCGACGACGAAGCCGCAGCCAAGCGCATGACGGAATATCTGATCGCACGTGGCCATACTCGGATCGGCTTTGTGATCGGCGCCGAAGATCAGATATCGTCACATCGCCGCTATAGCGGGTTCCAGCTGGCGATGAAGGAACACGGCCTCGACATTGATCCAAATCTCGTCCGGCGCGGTCGGTTTACGTATCGCAGCGGCATGGAGGCGGCCGACAGGATGCTGGATCTCGCCGACCAGCCTACGGCCATCTTTGCCAGCAATGATGACATGGCCGCCGGCGTGATCGCGTCGGCTTTCCGTCATGGTAAGCGCGTGCCGGAAGACATTTCCGTGGTCGGATATGATGACACGCCCATCGCCAGCGCGATCTGGCCGCAGCTGACTACTGTGCGCCAGCCAATTGCAGAAATGGGCTATCAGTCCGTCGATTTGCTTGCTGCGTTTATTTCGGACCACGAAGCCGAGCTGGGCGAGCTGAATCCGATTCTGGATGTTGCGATCATTGAGCGGGATTCGGTCATCAAAGTCTGAAGCCAGACGCCTTAGATCTCGCGAATGGTCAGGCTTATCTGAGCCGACAGCGTTTCGCCGGGCTCGAGGCTATGCAGCCCTGTCAGTTCGGCCGGATGCTGGCTGTTCACCGCGTCGGGAGCGTGGCTTACGGGTTCAACGCAGAAGAACTCCTCTTGCTTCGGCGTGTAGATCACCATGTGACCAAGCTCTGCGTCCGAGACCATTTCTACGCGCAGGTTCCGGCTTGGCCATTCGATACAACTTATCCGGTCTGACACGGTGAAGGCATTGTCGAGGTCGAGCTCATCAACCATACGCCAGTCTGACAGATCGGCACCAGCGGCTGGCATAACCAGCCTGTCGGGGATCATGCCCTCATCCGACATCCAGATCCGGTCGACCGGTACTTTCACGCGCGCATCCAGACGGGGAAAATAGGGGTGCCAGCCAAGCCCCGCGGGCATGGAGTCGTCCCCGTGATTGGTCAGGCGAAGCATCAGGTCCAGACCGTCATCCCGCAGCCTGAAGTCCTGCTCCGCGCGATAGGCCCACGGCCAATCTTCGGGCCTGTAGTCAAACACCAGTCGTGCATGATTGCTGCCATGCTCTGCAACCTGCCAGGCCGCGTGCCAGGCCTGGCCGTGAATGGCGTGCGGTTCTGGAAGGAAGTTCGGTGCGAGAGACACATCACGGTCATTCCACGCAAAACGGCCTTCGGAAATTCGGCCCGAGAACGGAAAAAGGGGGAAGCCCGCAGTCTGTAGCGGGCTTTCATCCGCAGTGCGCGCAAATGGACGCAGAATGTCCTGGGCCATGTAGGTCAAGCCGCCCACACTGCCGCCAAGGTCGGGCAGCAAGGTCAGCTTCATGGCTTTGGTTTCGAGTATGAGGCGCGACAGCGCTGTTGAATCGGCCAAACCCCGGTCTCCCTTATCCGCAAGTGTTGGCTAAAAAGCATGCTAACGCTAACATGGAAAGTAGGATCGGTCTTTTCACCGGTACTTGACGCTGCGACAGAGGCGGATCTGCTGCGTCTCGGCAAGTTGATATTCCGCTCTTGCGATGGCAAAGCTGAAATGATAGCGGTATCATTTAGTGGACAGCCGCACTCAGACGGGCTGCCAGGGAGGACATTCGGAACGTGTTTCTAGGGATCGACATAGGCACATCCAGCGTGAAGGCAGCGCTGATTGATGAGGCAGGACGCCAGGTTGAAGTCAGCCAGGCGGAACTTCCGATTTCGCGTCCCAAACCCCTCTGGTCTGAACAGAATCCATCTGATTGGTGGACCGCCACGAACATGGCCGTCGCCAAGCTGGACGTGAACCGCCGTCATCGGGTGAAGGCTGTCGGCCTGTCCGGACAGATGCACGGTGCGACGCTTCTGGATGAATCTCTTGCTCCGATTCGGCCGGCGATCCTCTGGAACGACGGGCGCAGCTTTGAAGAGTGCCGCGACCTTCAAAAGAGTACACCAGCCTTTGTATCCAAGGGCGGTAATCTTGTCATGCCTGGTTTTACCGCGCCGAAACTCGAATGGGTGCGCCGGCATGAGCCAGGTGCATTCGAGAAAGTGCACAAGGTACTCCTTCCCAAGGATTATGTCCGCCTTCGGATGACTGGCGATCTCGCCTCCGACATGTCGGATTCCTCGGGCACGCTCTGGATGGATGTCGAGGCGCGGACCTGGTCAGAGGAATTGCTTGCCGCTTGCGGTCTCACGATCGACCATATGCCAAAGCTCTATGAAGGCCATGAAGTGACCGGTGTGCTTCGCCAGGAAGCGGCTGAAGCATGGGGCATGGACCGCGTGCCGGTGGTTGCTGGCGGCGGCGACAATGCGGCCGGAGCGGCGGGTGTTGGCGTGATCGATGAGGGTGAAGCGCTGCTGTCGCTCGGTACGTCCGGCGTGATTTTCGTGGCGGGGAATACGTTCCGCTCAAATCCCGATTCTGCGGCGCATGCATTCTGTCATGCTTTGCCGGATCGGTGGCACCTGATGTCGGTCATGTTGAGTGCAGCGAGCTGCCTCGACTGGGCCGTCAAACTGACCGGGACATCCGACGCAGGAGAGCTTGTGAAGCTCGCCCAGACAGAGGCAGGCCTAGCCGGGTCTGAGCAATTCCTCCCCTATCTGTCTGGCGAGCGCACACCTCATAACAATCCCCATGCGTCGGGTGTCCTGTTCGGTCTGACCCATGATTCCGGGTCTGCGCAGATCGGCCAAGCCGTGCTTGAGGGAGTCGCCTTCGGTATGGCGGATGGTTTCCGCGCCCTTGTGGAATCGGGTGTGGACGTACATTCGATCTCAGTTATCGGCGGCGGCGCACAATCCACTTATTGGGGGCGTATCCTGTCTGCTGTGCTGGACCGCCCGATGGTTTACCGCGACGGCGCGGCCACTGGCCCGGCCTATGGCGCTGCGCGCCTGGCTCGCTACGCCAGCATGGGCGGTTCAGTCGAGGAAATGTTCGAAGCACCCGAAGTGCTGCAGATTGTTGAGCCAAAAGAAAGCGACCGCGACCGGCTGGCCCCGAAATACGAGAAATTCGGTACACTGTACCGTATACTGAAAGATGCCTTCTGAGGAGAGTAAAGACATGGCTGATGGACAGATCAATGTAGGCGGCGAACCCGTCTTCAAGGGCATCGACCCAATCAAGTTTGAGGGACCAGACAGCGACAACCCGCTGGCTTATCGTTATTACAACAAGGACCAAATGGTCATGGGCAAGCGGATGGAAGACCATCTGCGCATGGCTGTTTGCTATTGGCATACCTTCTGCTGGGATGGCTTTGACGTCTTTGGCGGTGGCACGTTTAACCGTCCTTGGCACGGTGCCGCCAATGACCGCGCCGCAGCTGACGCGAAGATGGCCGCAGCTTTCGAATTCTTCAGCAAGCTCGGCCTGCCTTACTATTGCTTCCACGACGTGGATGTCACTGAAGACTCTCCGACACCGGACGATCTGTCGAACAATCTCAAGCGCCAGGCCGACCGTCTCGCAGCCTATCAGGAAGCGACCGGCATCAAGCTGCTCTGGGGCACCGCCAACCTGTTCAGCAATCCACGCTTCGGCGCCGGTGGCCTGACCAATCCGAACCCCGAAGTCGCCGCGGTTGCGGTCCGCCAGATCCGCGACTGTATGGAGGTGACGCAGGCGCTTGGCGGCGAGAATTATGTGCTCTGGGGTGGCCGCGAAGGCTATGACACCCTGCTGAATACTGATCTCGACCGCGAACTCGGCAATTTCGGTCGCTTCCTCGCAATGGTCGTCGATCACAAGCACAAGATCGGCTTCGAAGGAAAAATCCTGATCGAGCCGAAGCCGCACGAGCCGATGTATCACCAGTATGATTTCGACTCCGCGACCGTCTATGGCTTCCTGAAGCGCTTCGGCCTTGAAGATGAAGTCCAGGTCAATATTGAGCCGAACCACGCCACACTGGCAGGACACAGTTTCGCCCATGAGATCGCCACGGCTGTCTCGCTCGGCATCATGGGCTCGATCGATATCAATTGCGGCAACTACCAGAATGGCTGGGATACCGACCAGTTCAATCTCGACATCCGCGACATTACGCTGGCGCTGATCGAATTACTGCCATCCGGCGGCCTCGACACCGGCGGCTTCAACTTCGATGCCAAGGTGCGCCGTCAGTCAAGCACGGTCGATGACCTGTTCCACGCCCATGTCGGCGGCGTCGACGCGCTGGCCCGTGCGCTTTTGTCGGCGGCCGACATCCTTGAAAAGGGCGAGATCGCCAAGCTCAAGACGGAACGTTATGCTGGCTGGGAGAATTCCGACCTCGGCAAGATGATGCTGTCAGAAGGCGCGAGCCTCGAAAGCATCGCCAACAAGGCCGTCGAGTCGGGTGTAAATCCGTCCCATACAAGCGGACGTCAGGAAATGCTGGAAAACCTCGTGAACCGCAGCCTGAAATAAACTGAACAGCGGCAGGCCTTGCCGGGCGTAATGAACGCGGGCAAGGCCTTGTCACTGTAGGGAAAAAGAAGCTAGGTTTGTCCGCCATACCCCTATGAGCGGACAAACTAGCTGGCGGCGGATTTCTGCTGCGCGATTGGCTTGCTCACAAGGGTTCTAACCGAGGAGCCGCGATGACTGACGGGCTAAAAGCGCATAGGACTTCCGGACATGTCCGGCCTGCCACCATCATTGATGTTGCCCGCGAAGCAGGCGTGTCCTTCAAGACGGTCAGTCGCGTGCTGAATGGCGAGACCAATGTGCGCGAAGAGACCCGTTTGAAGGTGCTCGAAGCCGTCAAGACGCTGAACTATCGGACCAATCACAATGCGCGCAATCTGCGGGCTCGCCATAGTCACATCATTTGCCTTTTCTATGCGAACCCATCACGCAACTATATTGGTGAAGTTCAGTTGGGCGCCCTGCAACGCTGCCAAGCCTATGGTTATAGCCTTATCACCGAGGATTGCAGCGACAATCATACATCGCTGCTTGCGCTGAGGGCTGAAACCAAACTGGCCGGAGCGATCCTGACGCCGCCATTGTCGGACGATAAAAACCTTATCTCTGAACTCGAAAATCGCGGTATTCCATTCGTTCGAATTGCGCCCGCAGAAGACGTCGAACATGGTCAGGATGTCGCCATCGACGATGCTGCGGCTGCGCGAGAGATGACGGAGTATCTGATCGGACTCGGCCATCGGCGGATCGGCTTCATCAAGGGGGCCGATTCTCATGCGCAGGCTGTCCGGCGTTTTGCCGGTTACCGGCAGGCACTGGAAGAAGAGGGCATCTCCCTCGATCCTGATCTAATCGAGGATGGTGATTTCGCGTTTGACTCCGGTGTCTCATGCTCTGAGAAACTCTTGTCATTGCCTGACCGTCCGACCGCGATATTTGCGAGTAATGACGACATGGCTGCCGGTGTGCTCGCGACGGCGTATCGCCGCCAGGTGAATGTACCAGCCAACCTTTCCGTCGTGGGTTTCGACGATACGCCGCTGGCCACGACAATCAGTCCGTCCTTGACGACGATTTACCAGCCAAGTCGCGAACTTGCTGCAGAGGCCGTCAGCATGTTGCTGGAAGAGGCTGCCCCTACCGGCGATGCGCCCCGCCACAAGTTGCTCGAATACAAGTTGATGCTACGGGAATCCACTGCCGCGCCACGCGCATGACGCGCAAATCGCGAGTTTCCCAGTCAGCCGCTTTCGTGTAAGTCGCGCGGCGATGACCAAGATTACGCCTCTTCCGCATATCGCCCAGACCAAGCCCTATGTGCCCGGCGGCAAGCTCGCTGGCGCGAGTGGCTCCGTCATCATGCTGGCCTCCAACGAGAATCCGTTCGGCCCCAGCCCGAAAGCCATTGAGGCGATGAAGGCGGTGGCGGGCGATGTGCACGTCTACCCTGATCCGGAATATCGTGCCCTGCGGGAGACGATTGCCGAGGCGGTCGGCATTGCCGATTCAAGCCGTGTGATGGTTTCCGCGGGGTCTGACGAGATCATTCACTTGTTGACCCAGAGCTATGCCGGACCGGGCGACGAAATCCTGTTCACCGAGCACGCCTTTTCCATGTATCGCGTTTCGGCATTGTCGCACGGCGCAACGCCAGTGACTGTCCCGGAAACCGATCTGACCGCGGGCGTCAACGCCATCCTTGGCGCGGTCTCGGAGCGGACGAAAATCCTGTTCCTCGCGAATCCGAACAATCCGACTGGCACGATGCTGCCCGTCGAGGCGCTGGAACAGCTGCAGGACAGCCTGCCGCATGTCTTGTTCGTCGTCGACGGTGCCTATGCCGAATATGTCGGCCCGGAATATGAAGCGCAAATTCGGGACCTCGTGGACCGGAAAGCCAATACGGTGATGATGCGGACCTTCTCCAAGATTCATGGGCTTGCGGCCTTGCGTCTTGGCTGGGGGTACATGCCTGCCGAGATCGCTGAGACCTATCAGCGTATTCGCGGCCCCTTCAACGTGAATGGTCTCGCTGTGGCAGCCGGCATGGCCAGCATTCAGGATACCGACTTCCTGACGAAAAGCCGGGACCATAATACCGACTGGCGCGCCCGCATGACCGCAGCCTTGAATGCGATGGGCCTTCCGACCCCGCACAGCGACGCGAACTTCGTGCTGCCGGAGTTCGGCTCCTCAGAGCGCGCTGCGGCGGCGAACGACTTCCTCAAGGCGCGCAACATCCTTGTCCGCGCTGTTGGGGGCTACGGCCTGCCGGAACGATTGCGGATTACAGTCGGCTCGACCGACGACAATCAGGCGGTCCTGGACGCGCTGAAAGAGTTCACCGCGTCACGCTGATATTGTCGATCAGGCGCGTCTTTCCGAGCCATGCCGCGCCGAGCAGCCGCGCAACCGTGCCAGATGACAGGGGCGCGTCGGGCAGGTCTTCCAGGGAGGCTGGGTCGACGAGGCTGACATAGTTCATCTCCGTGAATCCGGACGCCATGATCAGGCGCCGGGCTTCTTCCAGCACGTCTGACGGCGTCGCACCCAGCGACAGGCGGACCGAGGCCCGGTGCAAAGCGGCCTGCATCGCCCCGGCTGCGCGGCGCTGTTCGGGCGAGAGGTAGAGATTGCGCGAAGATTGCGCGAGCCCATCACCATCCCGCGTGGTTTCGCCACCAAGAATTTCGATTGGAAAGCCGAGGTCTTTCACCATGCGCCGGATGATCTGGAGCTGCTGGTAATCCTTCTCCCCGAACACGGCGACATCCGGCTGGACGTGCAGGAAGAGGCGAGCCACCACGGTCGCGACGCCATAGAAGAAGTGCGGACGGTAGATCCCGTCCAGCAGGTCTGACATCTGCTCGACGCGGACATTGGTGCGGGTGCCCTCCGGATACATTTCCTCGACCGTAGGCAGGTAGACGAGATCGCATCCCGCCGAATCGAGTTTGGCCCGATCGGCCGATTCGTCGCGCGGATATGTGTCGAAATCCTCGCCGGGTGCGAATTGTGTGGGGTTTACGAAGATGCTCGCGACCACTTTTGTCACTTTGGTGCGTGCCTTCTGCACAAGGGAAAGGTGCCCCCCGTGAAGGGCGCCCATTGTGGGAACAAATCCAATAGTTTCACCGGCTTGGCGCCATGCTCGAATCTGTTGTTGCAGCTCGGCTCGCGAGTGGACGGCCTCCGTTAACTTACCTGTCATGGAATTCACTATGAAAACTTCCCGTATGAGGATTGTTTAAAACGTCCCGCCAAAGGATTTCGTAAACGCGTTGTTAACCCATTCGGAGGAATTTCAAACTCATGACACATCGCATTCTCGCTCCGCTAAAAACCTTCGCGCTTTCTATCGGTCTCCGACTGGCAGCAGGCAAGTCCAGACTCGCTGAAACGGCTGTTCCAGAGCCGATCCGCGAATATCTGAACCCGAATGCGGTCGACGAATGGATGTTTGATCGCGACGGTAGCCCGGTAACCGAAGCGGCAACGCTTTATTCCCGCGACTTCGGACGTGTCTCAAATACGCTTTCCAGCCTTCGCGCATTGCTCACTGACATTGCGGCACATGCCCCCGTCAGCGCCGAGCTGCCCTTGCAGGCTGCCTTTGGTCCAATCACGTCGGACGATGTCCTGTTCGATGGGGAGCCGATGGCTGCGCATTATGGTGACGTACCGGCTGAAGACGCTGATCTCTTCATGGACGTGGTTTCCAGCAGCAAGTCTGCTGGCGCCGAGATGTCTCACGTCGCCTGAGCCCTAACGAACTGAAATACCTCTGAAGGAGTCGCCCGTAATGCCCGCTGATGGATTCGCCCCGCTTGAAACGGTTAGCGGCCCGGACCTGTCAGCGCAGCAGCGCGAGGCCCGCGTCATTGTCGTGGGCAATGAAAAGGGTGGAGCGGGCAAGTCGACGGTCTCCATGCACTTGTCCGTCGCTCTGATGCGGATGGGCAAGAAGGTTGGGGTTATCGATCTTGATGTGCGTCAGCGCAGCCTCACCCGATATCTCGAAAATCGTCTCCGCTGGATGCAATCCACCGGTGCGAAACTTCCGATGCCGGAGATCGTGCGCGTGGATGCTTCGACAGAGCGCGATCTCGACAAGGCTGAATCCGAGGAGACTCAGCGTTTTCTCAGCAGCGTGGCGCGCCTCAAGAAAGCCTGCGATTTCATCATCATCGATGGTCCTGGCGGTGACACCTATCTCTCGCGTCTTGCGCATGTGAACGCAGACACGCTGATCACGCCGCTGAATGACAGTTTCGTCGATTTCGACCTGTTGGGCGATGTGAACCCGCAGACGCTCGAAGTATTGCGCCCGAGCTTCTACTCAGAAATGGTCTGGTCCTGTCGCAAGAAGAAGGCCCAGACGTCGCGCCGTCCGATTGACTGGATCGTGATGCGCAACCGCATGTCGCCTCTGGCGGCACGTAACAAGGAGCGCGTCGGCGAAGCGCTGACCAACCTGTCCAAGCGGATCGGTTTCCGCCTTGCGCCAGGCCTCTCTGAGCGCGTGATTTATCGCGAACTGTTCCCGGCCGGTCTGACCCTGCTGGATCTCACGGAGAAGGGCTCCAATATCTCCTTCACCATGAGCCATGTTGCCGCCCGTCAGGAGATGCGCGATTTGCTGATCATCATGCAGCTACCAGAGCTGGTCGGCGCCGAAATCGAATTCTGATCTGTTGGGAAATGGATTTTATGAAAGGCCAGCCTCGGGGGCTGGCTTTTCGCGTTTCAGGGGCTCACACTCCTCCTAAAAACAGGAGGAAGCGCAGATGGTGTTCAACAATAGCGGCTGGCTGGCGCAGGTTCAGGAAGATATTGTCGATCCTGATCGCGAGATCATCGATCCGCACCACCATCTCTGGCCCCAGGCGGACATGTACTACCATGTGCCGGAATTCCTCGCTGACCTGACCAGCGGGCACAATGTTGTCCAGACCGTGTTCATGGAGTGCGGTGCGGCCTATCGCGAGGATGGACCGGATCATCTCAAACCCGTCGGCGAGACCGAGTTCGTGGCCGCCGCTGCAGCCGAAATGAAGGCGAAGGGCGGTCCCTATATCGCAGGGATCGTCGGGCATGCCGACCTTCGGGGGCCGCATCTGGAGGACGTGCTCGACGCTCACAGGGACGCTGCCAACGGCCTGTTCCGTGGCATCCGTCATGCGGGCTCACGTGATACGAGCGGCGCTACGTTGCGCATTCCAGGCCGGGCGCCTGAGCGTCTCTATGCGGATGAAGATTTTCGCCGGGGCGTGCAATTGCTGGGCGAGCACGACCTTTCCTATGACACATGGCATTATCACCACCAGAACCGGGACTATCTCGACCTGGTGAAGGCGGTGCCGAATACGACCATGGTGCTCGACCATTTCGGGACGCCCATCGGTATCGGCCCCTATGCCGACAAGCGCGAAGAGATATTCGAGCAGTGGCGGGACGACATGGCCGACCTGTCCCATTGCCCGAACGTGGTGGCGAAACTGGGTGGGCTTGCCATGCCAGACAATGGCTGGGGCTGGCATGAGCGCGAAACGCCGCCGACCTCGGACGAATTCGTGCTGGCCCAACAGCGCTATTACGATCACATGATCGACTGTTTCGGTGCAGCCCGCTGCATGTTCGAGAGCAACTTCCCGGTGGATCGCTGGTCCATCAGCTACCCGGTCCTGTGGAATGGCTTGAAGAAGATCGCCGCCAAATACTCCGAAGTGGAGCAACGCGCGCTGTTCACGGAAACCGCGCGGCGCATCTACCGGCTGTAGCCACGCCTAGGCAGAGGCCTGCATTGACTTTATAGGCCTCGGCCCATGACGACATTTCCATTCGAGATCAAGGCGACCGAGGGCAAGGCCCGTACGGGCACGCTCAAGACACCGCGCGGCGAAATCCGCACGCCGGCCTTCATGCCTGTGGGCACGGCCGGCACGGTCAAGGCGCTCTATATGGACCAGGTAAAGGAGGCCGGGGCGGATATCATCCTCGGCAACACCTATCATCTGATGCTGCGGCCCGGCGCAGAGCGCGTGAAGCGTCTCGGCGGCCTGCATAGCTTTGCGCACTGGGACGGCCCGATGCTGACCGACAGTGGCGGCTTTCAGGTCTGGTCGCTCGCGCAATTGCGCAAGATGGATGCCGATGGTGTGACCTTCCAGAGCCATATTGACGGCTCCACGCATAGGCTGACGCCCGCGCGCAGCATCGAGATCCAGGCGGATCTGCTCGGCGCCGACATCTCCATGCAGCTGGACGAATGCACCGATTATCCCTGTTCGCACGCAGAGGCCGAGCGGAGCCTCGACCTGTCGCTCGACTGGGGTCAGCGGAGCCTGGACGCCTTTGGCGACCGCGACGGCCAGACCCTGTTTGGCATCGTGCAGGGCTCCAATTTCGTCGATCTGCGCGAGAAATCTGCCAAGGGCGTGGTCTCTCAGGGTTTTGGGGGCATCGCGCTAGGCGGGCTCGCTGTCGGCGAGGGACATGACCAGATGTGCGCCACCATCGACATGACCGTGCCGCACCTGCCGGGCCATTTGCCACGCTATGTAATGGGCGTCGGCAAGCCGATCGATCTGGTGGAAAGCGTCGCGCGTGGCGTCGATATGTTCGACTGCGTCCTGCCCACGCGGTCCGGTCGCCACGGTCAGGCCTGGACCTGGGACGGGCCGGTGAACGTCAAGAATGCGCGGTTCGCAGAAGACACTTCACCGCTCGACGAGGCAGTAAACTGCAAGGCCAGTCAGGACTATTCACGCGCCTATTATCACCACCTTTTCAAGGCGGGTGAGTATCTCGGGCCCATGCTGCTCAGCTGGCACAATACGGCTTTCTTCCAGGCGCTCATGGCCGAGATACGACTCAGTATTGCGGAGGGACGGTTTGAAGCCCTGCGTCATCGACTTCAGACGGCGTGGGCGTCGACGAGGTCGGCTCCGAAGGACCAACAGGGGTAAGATTGTCGAGTTGCTTTTGTTGATAGGCGTCATACGCGCCTGAATTCGGCACAGTCGGCGCATCGCCCTTGAAAGTGACCGCCGTTGGGTCGCGCTCTGCGGCGAAATCCGGACGAGCGGGCAGGGGGCAATCCATGGCGAGACCCATGCCTTTCAGATATGCCCGTCGTTGCGCACCGATCTTGTAGGCGAGATTATACTTCTTCTCGTGGCTTTCCGCGCCTGTAGCTTTGCGAACGATACCCCGGAACGGAATCAGGCCGCGGGCTTCGGAGGCGATTGCGCCAAGCGTCGCATCGGCGGCTGAATCCGCCAGTTTCTCGGTGCGAAGGCGTTCATCCGGAACCGGCGTATCCCAGTCAGGGCCAAGCACGGCATCAAGGTCAGCCAATCGCTGTTCGATTTCCTCGCAACTCATTTTCTCTGGAAGCTCGTAGGGGCTCTGTACCCCTTTGAGAATGGGAGGGATTTCTTCTCGGCGCAGGTTGAAGTCTTCCAATGGCGACAGAGCTGCATCCGACAGGCCGTTCCGTGTCTGGGTATAGGCGCTGCCGGCCGCGTCGCTGACATTTTCGGTCAGGTTGCCGGTCGATGCGGTTTTTTGTGTTGTCGGGGCAGGTTGGCTGGCGCATGCGCCAACTGCTGCAAGTGTAAGGAAAAGGGGGAATATACGTCTCATGCGGCGAGGGTGATGCGAAAATTGTGGCGACTTC
Source organism: Hyphomonas sp. UBA3195 (assembly GCF_002366485.1). Lineage (NCBI taxonomy): Bacteria > Pseudomonadati > Pseudomonadota > Alphaproteobacteria > Hyphomonadales > Hyphomonadaceae > Hyphomonas > Hyphomonas sp. UBA3195. Next base: position 66,977 of record NZ_DEXB01000045.1, on the reverse strand, counting down.
AAGCCATACAATGCAAGAGGCGGTTGACCGCTCGGTTCTGGTCGCCTAAATCGCGCGTTCCGGCGTGCCCTTAGCTCAGCTGGTAGAGCAACTGACTTTTAATCAGTAGGTCACAGGTTCGAACCCTGTAGGGCACACCATTCTTTTCCTTTTTTGACGAAGTCAAAAATTTTCGATCCTGTGAAGCGAAAATCGGAATAGAATGATTGAGGTGAAGCCGAGATATCTGCGCCTTTCCAGTTACCCCGATTTAACCCCGCCGGCCACTTCTCCTCGGAACATCTCGCGCTTGTCGCCCGTTGGTTTTTCGAAAGGAGACTCATCATGAACAAGCAAGAAACAGATATCGATACCCAGCGCCAGAACGACCTCAGCCAGCAGCGAGGTGATGGCGAGACCCCCGGCCGCGAGGATACGAATCAGGCTGGCTACCGCAGCACGGACGACCAGCCGCAGGACGGCGAGCACGGATTCTTGCGGGATGACGGTCAGAAGGACCGCCCAGACGCACCCGGTACCGCCGCAGAACGTGCCCAACGCCTAGATGAGGGCAAGAACCCGGTTCTGATGCCGCGTGATGGGCGTCATCCAAATGCACCCGAGACGCTTAATGCTGATACAGGGGCCGAAGATACAAAGGCGGGCGCGTTGAAACAGTCCCCGGACACGCACGAACTCGAAGACGCCTATTCCCAGAACGATCCGGGGGTGGAGACCAAACAGTAAAACAGCAAAAAGAGCCGGACTGGGGTAAAACCCGTCCGGTTTTTCTATCGGGTCCTGGCGGATGGAGCAAAGCTCCGGACGCTGGGGCCTTTTTAGTGAGTTGAATGGAATGAAATGACCCCGAGTGCACGCGAGGCTCCGTCCATCCGCCGGGAGTGCCAAGAAGAGACGACAATCCTCTTCGCGCTCCGGACCTTCGTCGGCACTTTCATCGCAGGATGCCGACAGGTGGAGTGTATACATCTGGCGACCCGGTCGGATTCAGGACTTTGGGGCCTTTGAAAAGCCTCAGTAAAATCTGGAAGCCGTGGGGGGTAGTGGCAGCGAAACCGTTGTTCCTGCCCTGCTGAGGCGTTAACGCTGCCAAGCGGAAAGGATGCGTTTATGGACAGGCTCGCGCGGATAGCGGTTCGAGACCGGCTGCTGGAGCGGCTCGCGGCCCCGACGCCGCTGATCATGGGCATCTTGAATGTGACCCCTGACTCTTTTTCCGATGGGGGCGCGCATGACACCCTGTTCGCTGCGCAAGCGCATGCCCGGCAAATGGCCGAGGACGGCGCAGACATTCTCGACATTGGCGGTGAGTCGACACGGCCCGGAGGTGATCCGGTGAGCCTCGAAGACGAATGGGCCCGCGTGCGTGAGCCCATTACACGCCTTGCCGGGCCGGACGCCTTGCCGCTCTCCATCGACACTTACAAGACCGAGATCGCCCGGCGCGCTGCCGAAGCGGGCGCGGTGCTTGTGAATGATGTCTGGGGCATGACCAAGGATGAGGGCATGGCCGACGCCGTGGCCGAGACTGAAAGCCTTGTCTGCATCACGTACAATCGCGGCAAAACGGATGGCGACATAGACCTCCGCGAGGACATGGCGGAGTTCTTCGGGCGCGCCTTCGACATGGCCGACCGCGCCGGCATTCCCCGCACGCACATCCTGCTCGATCCGGGCGTCGGCTTTTCCAAGACGTATGATCAGAATTTCGGCGTGATCGCGCACCTGGATGTGCTCGTCGATACCCAATGTCCGGTCCTGGTCGGAGTCTCCCGGAAGTCCTTTATCGGACGCATGACGGGCAAGCCCGTGGAGGATCGTCTTGTCGGGACGCTTGCCGCCGGGCTCGACAGCGTCTACCGGGGCGCAACGATTCTTCGTGTCCATGATGTCGCCGCGCACCGCGAGGCGCTCGACATGTTTCAAGCCATTGGGAGCGCCAATTGACCGACCGCATCTTTGTTTCAAATCTTTGCCTTCACGGCTTTCACGGGGTCCACAAGGCGGAGAAATCCCTCGGCCAGAAATTCTTCATCGATATCGACTGCCGTCTCGGCCAGCCCGCGACGTCAACCGACCAGATGGAAGAGACCGTCCATTATGGGGAAGTCTGTGACCTTGCCGAAGACCTGTCCGGAAAGACTGTGTTCAATCTGATTGAAACCTTTGCCGAACGCATCGCCGATGCGATCCTGGCCAAGTGGGTCATTGTCGAGGAAGTGACCGTCACTGTGCGCAAGCCGTCGGCGCCAATTCGACATCTGGTGGACCATGTCGGCGTGTCGATCACACGCAGCCGCAATGGCTGAGGCTGCGCTCGGCCTCGGCACCAATCTGGGCGACCGCGAGGCGGCGCTGGCGCAGGCGGTGGACTTGCTGGCCGCAATGCCGGGTATTGAGCTTGCTTCCGTCTCCAATCTCTACAGCAGCGCGCCTTGGGGTGTTACGGACCAGCCGGATTTCCTGAATCTTTGCGTGCTGATCGAGACAGGTCTTGGACCGCTGCAATTGCTGCATGCCTGCAAGGCCATGGAAGCCGAACTGGGGCGACAGGAACGTTTGCGCTGGGGTCCGCGTGAGATGGATGTGGACGTGTTGCTGATGCAGGGCGTGACGCTCGACACCGAGACGCTGGCCATCCCGCATCCACGCATGGCGGAGCGCCGGTTCGTGCTGGAGCCGCTGGCGGAGATTGCGCCGGACTGGGCTCTGGAAGATGGCACTGTGACAAGCAAATCGGCCGCCCTCAAGAAGAAGGCGGCCGATCAGATGTGTGTATTGGATGAGGCGGCAACGCGTCGGTTTGCGTCGCTGCGAAGCGCCTAGAGGTTCTTCACAATGTCCTCGACCATCTTCTTCGCATCCGCGAGCAGCATCATCGTGTTGTCGCGGAAGAAGAGTTCGTTCTGAATGCCGGCATAGCCTGAACCCATCGAGCGTTTGATGAACAGGACCGTTCCGGCATTCTCGACGTCGAGGACCGGCATACCATAGATCGGGCTGGTCTTGTCGGTCTTCGCGGCCGGGTTGGTGACGTCGTTGGCACCGATCACGAAGGCAACTTCGGAATTGCGAAAATCCGAGTTGATATCTTCCAGTTCGAAGACTTCATCATACGGCACCTGCGCTTCGGCGAGCAGGACGTTCATGTGCCCCGGCATCCGGCCCGCGACGGGGTGGATGGCGTATTTCACTTCGACGCCTTCTTCCTTCAGCTTGTCGCACATCTCTTTGAGAGCGTGCTGGGCCTGGGCGACGGCCATGCCGTAACCGGGCACGATGATGACCTTGGAGGCGTTCTTCATGATGAACGCCGCGTCTTCGGCTGAGCCGCGCTTGAACGGACGGTCTGCATCCGCGCCTGCGCCACCGGCGGCCGCATCGTCGCCGCCAAAGCCGCCGAGGATGACCGAGATAAAGCTCCGGTTCATGCCTTTGCACATGATATAGGACAGGATCGCGCCCGACGAGCCGACGAGCGCGCCGGTGATGATCAGCGCGAAATTGCCCAGCGTGAAGCCGAGCGCCGCTGCAGCCCAGCCAGAATAGGAGTTCAGCATCGAGACGACGACCGGCATGTCCGCGCCGCCAATCGGGATGATCAGAGTAATGCCGAGGATCAGGGCAAGCGCCGTGACGCCCCAGAAAGCCCATTGTGCCGAACCGTTTGACTGGATCAGGATGACCATCAGGACCACGATGCCGACAGCTAGGGCGATGTTCAGCAGGTGACGGGCGGGCAGCATGATCGGCGAGCCGGACATGTTGCCATTGAGCTTGGCGAACGCAATCAGCGAGCCGGTAAAGGTCAGCGCACCGATGGCGGAGCCGAGGCCGAGTTCGATCAGGGACGCTGCCTTGATGCCAGCGATGCCGGAAATGCCGAAACTGACCGGAGAGTAGAGCGCGGCAGCCGCCACGAGCACGGCGGCGAGGCCGACGAGGCTGTGGAAGGCGGCGACGAGCTGCGGCATGTCTGTCATCGGGATCTTGCGGGCGATGATCGCGCCAATCGTGCCGCCGATGGCGACGCCGCCGAGGATCAGGCCCCAGGTCTGCAGGTCAAGCTGTGACCAGACCAGCGCCAGCGTGGTGCCGACGGCGATGGCCATGCCGATCATGCCATTGCGGTTGCCAGCGCGGCTGGTCGCCGGGCTGGAGAGACCGCGCAGGGCCAGAATGAAGAGAATGCCAGCGACGAGATACAGCAGCGGCGCCCAAGTGGTTTGGAAGGAGTCCATGTCTTAGTCTCCCTTCTTCTTGTACATGGCGAGCATACGCTGGGTGACGAGGAAGCCGCCGAAGATGTTTACGCTGGCAAGGATCACGGCGACCGTGCCGAGAATCTTGGAGACCCAATTGTCGGAGGTGAGCCCCATCGTGGCGGCTGCGACGAGCGCACCAACGATGATCACGGACGAAATGGCATTCGTCACAGCCATCAAAGGTGTGTGCAGGGCCGGGGTGACCGACCAGACGACATAGTAGCCAACGAAGCAGGCCAGCGCGAAGATGGCAGCGAGGAAGACGGTCGAGTCGATGCCACCGGCATCTGCGAAGGCGGGCAGCGCAAAGCTGGCCGCAGAAAGCGTCAGGAGTGCGCGCTTCATGATTGGATCCTTTCGTTCACCGTCTCGCCATTGCGCGTGAGCAGCATGGCGGTGACGATTTCGTCATCGGTGTCGAGATTGAGGCTGCCATCCTCGGCTGTGACCAGCGGCAGGAAGGCGAGGAGGTTCTTGGCAAACAGGGACGAGGCGTCTGCGGGCAGGCGCGCGGGCAGGTTCGAAAACCCGGCCACTTTCACACCGTTCACGTCCACGATCTCATCAGGTTTGGAGAGCGGGCAGTTGCCGCCCTGGCTAACCGCCATGTCGACAATGACCGAGCCCGGCTTCATCGTTTTCACCATCTCCTCGGTGACGAGGACCGGCGCGGCGCGGCCGGGAATCAGGGCGGTCGTGATCACAATGTCCTGCTTGGTGATGTGGCTGGCCGTCAGTTCGGCCTGCTTGGCCTGGTATTCCGGCGACATCTGCTTGGCATAACCGCCAGCGGTCTCAGCCGCCTTGAACTCTTCATCCTCGACCGCGATGAATTTCGCACCGAGCGAAGCGACCTGTTCCTTGGCAGCGGGACGCACATCGGTTGCGGTGACGACCGCGCCGAGGCGGCGCGCCGTGGCAATGGCCTGAAGGCCAGCGACGCCTACTCCCATGATAAAGACCTTGGCCGGGGCGATCGTGCCGGCAGCGGTCATCATCATCGGCATGGCGCGGCCGTAGATCTGCGCACCTTCAATGACTGAGCGATAGCCGGAAAGGTTTGATTGGGACGACAGGGCGTCCATGCTTTGTGCGCGCGTGATGCGGGGGGTGAATTCCATGGAAAGAGCCGCGATCTTTTTCCCATTGAGCGGCGTCGCATCCAGGTTGCTGGGGTCCATCAAGGCGATGAGCGCGACGCCGTCGGGCAGGGCGCTAAATTCGCCGTCTTCCGGTGCGCGCACCTTGAAGACAATGTCGGCCCCCTTGGTTGCCGCGGCCGCGTCTGGTGCAAGGGTGGCCCCCGCCTCAGAAAAGCTGTCGTCAGGAAAGCCTGCGACAGTGCCCGCTCCGGACTCAATTGTTACCGAGTGGCCGGAGGCCACCAACTTCTTGACGGTTTCTGGTGTAGCCGCCACACGGGTCTCACCAGCTCGTCGCTCCCTCAGAACAGATATTTTCATATCGCTGGGATAGAGGAAAAATATTGCGGCGCGCAACACGAATTTTCTAATTGGAGGGCATGAGATTGTTCAGTTTAACTAATAAGACGGCATTGGTCACGGGAGCATCAAGCGGTTTGGGCCAGCATTTCGCCCATGTTCTGGCCGATGCCGGGGCCTATGTCGTGCTCGCGGCGCGCCGCCTGGACCGATTGGAAGAAGTTGCAGAAAGCATTGAGAAGCGCGGTGGAAAGGCGCTGCCTGTACAGATGGACGTCACTTCCGACGATAGCGTGACGGGAGCGTTTGCAGAGATTCGCGAAGCGCTTGGTCGTCCGTGCGATGTTCTCGTCAACAATTCCGGTATGTCGCGTGAGGGGTGGTTCTGGGACATGCCCGAAAAGGATTGGGACACTGTCATCGAGACCAATCTCACCGGTGTCTGGCGAGTTGCCAAATACGCTACCAAGGCCATGATCGATGCGGGCTGTGGCGGCGCGATCATAAATATTGCGTCAATTACGGCGCTCAGGCCGTCAAACATGATCTCTGCCTATTCAGCGTCGAAAGCTGCGGTGGATCATCTGACTCGCACGATGGCACTTGAGGCATCTCGGCATGGGATCCGCGTTAACGCGATTGCGCCTGGATACTTCAAGACAGCAATAAATGATGAGTTCCTCGAATCGGAAGCGGGTCAGAGAATGGCAAAGCGCGTCCCGATGCGTCGGTTCGGAAACTATGACGAATTGTCTGGTCCGCTTCTGCTGTTGGCGTCGGAGCAGGGCGGCTACATGACGGGCGCCACACTGGTTGTGGATGGCGGTCATACGTTGACCCCGCTTTAACTCTTGAAGTTTTCCGGTCAGACGAATATAGGCGGCGCTCCCTCCCTTATCGTTGGTAAATTTCGGGTAACCCCCAAAAGGCCGAAACATGCTCAAAGAAATTTTGTCCACCGGTGTCGCCGTGATGATTTCGGGAAGCCTCGCACCGGCGACGACAGTGCGCAGCGATGGCGGCGAGTCGATATCGCAAGCGCGCGAATTCGGAGAATCCCGTCTAAAGACTTTCGTCGTTCTGGACGACCGCGGTTCTGATGGCACGTTGCGCTGCTCAAATGGCTATGAAGCGCCAGACGGTGGCGTTTTCTTCGGACCGGTTCCGGACTGACTTCAGTACATCCGATTTTGTTAGCTATCGGTTAGCTCTCATCTGGCACACTCTCTGGAAGATACCGGAGAATTCAGATGGCCCTTCCGAAAAGCAAGCCAGCGATTCAAGACGAATCTACCGCCCAGGAAGCCGCGAAATCCACAGACCTGGCGGCAGCGAATATGCAGGACGCCAGCCTATCTGAGCCGCGTTATCCGCCCACGCTATCTCCTGCGCGTCGTTTGCAGAGCCTGCTCGAAGCCGAAATGCGTGGGACACGGGCACCCTCCGTCAAACGGTCCATGGCCACAGTGCTCGTTTTGTCACTCGCGTGCAGCGTTGGTGCGTTAAGCTTGTACAGCCTTGGCTGGATTTAGACTTACGGCCATTTTATTGCTCTGAGTTAACGCGATTTAAGTCCAAGTCTGCTTAGAAACCCGCATAGGTGGCCTTTCGCGGTCCCGATGTTGAATTCCAAGGAGCTTCCTGTTCATGCGCGTTAGAAAAGCTGTTCTTCCTGTGGCCGGATTTGGCACGCGAGTCCTGCCCGCGACGAAGGCTATCCCGAAAGAAATGCTGCCCGTCGTCGACCGGCCGGCCATTCAATATGTCGTTGATGAAGCGCTGGAAGCTGGAATTGAGCACATCGTTTTCGTGACCGGGCGCAACAAGGGTTCGATCGAAGACTATTTTGACATCCCTTACGAGCTTGAAGTCGCGCTCGAAGCCAAGGGCAAGAAGGCCATTCTGGAACAGGTCAAGCAGACCACTTTGCCAGCGGGTTCCGCCAGCTTTGTGCGCCAGCAATCGCCTCTGGGACTTGGCCATGCCGTCTGGTGTGCGCGAGATATCGTCGGCAACGAGCCGTTCGCCGTGTTGCTGCCGGATGTTCTGGTCAAGGGCAGCCCCTCCTGTCTCGCGCAGATGGTGGAAGCCTATGACAAGGTCGGTGGGAATATCGTTGCCGTAGACCAGGTGCCGATGGATCGCGTGTCATCTTATGGCGTCATTGCGCCGAAAGGGAGTGATCGCGACGGACGCCTGATCGAGATGACGGGCATGGTGGAGAAACCCCGCGTCGCCGACGCGCCATCGAACCTCAAGATCACGGGTCGTTATATTCTCCAGCCCGAAGTGTTTGGCCTGCTCGAAAGCCAGGGCAAGGGCGCCGGCGGCGAGATCCAGCTGACGGACGCCATGGCGCGCCTGATGGAAGTCCAGTCCTTCTATGCCTACGAGTATGAAGGGCAGGATTATGATTGTGGCTCGAAGCTTGGCTATTTCGAAGCTGTTCTGGGTTATGCGCTTGCCAATGAAGAGATAGGCGAAGACGCCAAGGCACTTGCCAAGGCAATGCTCGACAAACTCTAGTCGATCCTATTGCATTGCAGGGCATGCCGGTTCGGTTTAGGTCACCGGCATGACTGCTGCTGACGCGCTACCGGATTTCGAAGATGTGCTTGCCGCCGCTGAACGTGTGCGGGGTGTTGCGCGTGAGACGCCGATACTGACACATGAGGCGCTGGACGCCCTGGCTGGCGGATCGCTGTTCGTCAAGGCTGAATGCCTACAGGTGACCGGCAGCTTCAAGATCCGCGGCGCGATGAATCGCCTGTCACAAATCCCGGCGGCGCAACGCGCAGCGGGTGTGGTGGCTTTTTCCTCTGGCAATCATGCGCAGGGCGTTGCGCGGGCCGCGCGTTTGCTGGGTATGCCCGCGATAATTGTCATGCCATCTGATGCGCCCCGGATAAAGGTGGCAGGCGTCGAGGCAGATGGCGGCGTGGTTCACTTCTATGACCGGGAGACCGAAAGTCGTGAGGAGATCGCGACCCGGATCGCCGAAGACCGCGGCGCGGTCGTCGTGCCGAGTTTTGACGACAAAGACATCGTGGCCGGGCAAGGCACCGCGGGGCTCGAATTTGCGCACCAGATGGAAGCATTCGGTGCGCCATTGGACCATCTGATCTGTTGTGCTGGCGGCGGCGGGCTGATCACGGGCGTGGCGATCGCGATGGCCGAACTGTCGCCGCAAACAAGTATTTGGACGGCTGAGCCAGAAGCACATGATGATTGGGCGCAGTCGCTAGCAGCGGGCGAACTGCGCAGCAATCTGCCCGGAACGCGGTCGATCTGCGATGCCATTCTGACGCCCATGCCCGGCCAGATCACCTTTGCCCTCGGCAAGCGCTTGTTGAGTGGTGGGCTGGGCGTGTCGGATGACGAGGTGCGTGAGGCGATGCGCTTGGCCTTCCGATACTTGAAGGTCGTTGCCGAACCGGGCGGGGCAGCCGCGCTGGCGGCCGCAGTGCAGGGCTTGCCATCCGAGATGCACGGACAGCGGGTCGGCGTGCTTATCACGGGCGGGAACGTCGACGCAGACATGTTCTCCACTGTCTTGAGAGGCTAAATCGGCCTAGCAGATTAACATGCGTGTGCTGAATTTTAAGAACTGGCCGCGAAACAGTTGCGGCATGGTTAATGCGCGGTTCTGTTCGTGATTTAGATTTCCCTACAAGTCTTCAAGAGACCTTATCGCCTGAAGATTAATCATGAATGCTGATGATTGCGTATTTTGCGCGGGAGAGGGCATTCAGAATGAAACTCGCACCCCTGATCAGTCTTGGTCTTTCTGCGGTACTGGGAATCGCAGCTGTGTTTCTTGGCCGCTATTACATGACGTCAAATTCCAATGACGCGACAGCCCAGATTGCCGCACCTGCGGTCCAGATGTCGTCTGTTCTCGTTGCATCTGCGGCGATCGAAGCAGGTGAGGAGGTCTCGGCCAGCAATGTGAAAGCCATCAAATGGCCAAGTGACTCTGTTCCTGAGGGCGTTCTGGCCTCGACGGAGGAACTGTCGGAAATCCTTTATGCACGTGGCCTGATCCTGCCTGGCGAACCAATCATGCTGGAAAAGCTCGACGCGGCCGGAAACCTGCTTACCCTGGCATCTGCTATCGAGCCCGGCATGCGTGCCGTGGCCATCACGGTACGGAGTGATACTGGAGTTGCTGGATTCGTCCTGCCCGGTGACCGGGTCGATGTGAACGAGTTCATCCAGCGCGAACCTGGCCAGTCTGCAAACTCGTTTGGCAGCGATGCCGTACGGGTCACATCAGACCTGATAGCGCGGCCTGTGCTCAAGCGAGTGAAAGTGCTGGCGGTCGATCAGACATTTGAATCGAATCTTGAGGGCGCACGTCCCTCCAGCACGGTAACGCTGGAAGTGACGCCAGAAGGTGCACTCCGCTTGGGTGCGGTCAGCATGCAAGGCGCGCTGGGACTGGCATTGATCGGACGCGAAGAAGACGCTGATGTCATCACGCTGGTAAAGGCGGAGCCTAAAAAGGTCCCTATTGTTCGTCGTGCTGCGCCCAAGCGCGCAACGACTGCGACCGTGCGCATCATAAATGGGGATCGTGAAACAAGTGTGACCGCGCCTGTCGCGCAGCCGAAGCCGCTGACCGAGGAGGCGAACTGATGCCTAAACTGACTTATATCCTGCTTTTCCTGGTTGTTGGCATCGTCGCAATTGCGCCGGCGCATGCCTGGACCGAGCGCACGACCGGCCCTGATGCCAAGGTGCTCGTGCTCGAAAAGGGACGCTCGACCGTCATCGAGTCCGATCAGGGATTTTCGACGCTCGTCGTCGCCGACCCTGATATCGCCGAAGCGATGGCAACCTCCAACCGGTCCTTCTTCCTGCGTGGCAAAGTGCCCGGCTCAACCACCGTGCTCATTTACAATGCAGAGGGCGAGATCTCTGAACTGATTGATGTCGAAGTTGAGCTGAGCCTTGATGAACTGCGCGCCGATTTGGGGAATCTCCTGCCAGGCGAACGTATTGAAGTATACCCCGTGCATGATGGCGTGTTCCTGGATGGCAAGCTGACCACGGCTGCAGCTGCGGAGATGGCGGTGCAAGTGGCCGAGCGCTATGTTCCGGGTGGTGTGGCCAATGGATTGTCTGTTGGCCAGAGTCAGCAAGTCCTGCTGGAGGTGCGTTTTCTCGAAGCCAGCCGTAGTGCGGTGAAGGAAATCGGATTTGGAAACTCCATGGATGGGCGCGACGCGGTTGCGTTCACGGAGCCATCGACCGTGTCCGGACTGGCCGCCAAGACGGTTGCCCTGTTCACCAATGTCGGTGGAGAGAATATTGATGTCGAACTGCGCGCCCTTGAAGAGAAGGGAATCGTGCGTACGCTGGCTGAGCCCAATCTGGTGGCCCTGTCAGGCGACACGGCGAGCTTCCTGGCCGGGGGCGAGTTCCCCATTCCGGTCTCGAGCGAGAATGGCCAAGTATCGGTCGAGTTCAAGAAGTTTGGGGTGAGCCTCGATTTCACGCCGACCGTATTGGGTGGTGGGCTTGTGAACTTGCGGGTGCGTCCGGAAGTGTCCCAGCTTGACCGGAACAATGGTATCCGAGCGCAGGACATCGAGATCCCCGGTATTTCCGTCCGTCGCGCCGATACAACGGTAGAGCTACATGACGGACAGGCCTTTGCCATCGCGGGCCTGTTGCAGAATGATTATTCCAATGATGTTCGGCAGACACCGTGGCTTGGAAATGTGCCGGTATTGGGCGCCTTGTTCTCTTCCAAGCGCTACCAGCGTCAGGAAAGCGAATTGGTGATCATCATCATTCCGCGTCTGGTTCAACCTACTCCACACCCTTCCATGCTTCGGACTCCGCTCGACGCATTTGCTGAACCGACGGAAGAAGAATTCTTCCTCATGAACCAAACCACTCATGCGCCGCTGGTCGGCGAAGGAGACTGAACATGACTTTCAAGCGCCGTATTATGAGTGCCATGATGGTGAGCGTGTTCCTCGTCGGATGTGCAAGCTATGACAATCAGGACAAATTTCTGCTGGGTGAAGCCAATGCCAGCAACATACGTGAGCAATCGGTTCGTGACGTCAATCTGAGCAACTCCAAGGCCGTCGAGTCCACGTCTGGCCTGCGTGCAGCCAATGCCGTGAAGGCCCTCAATGAAGGCAAAACCAAAGACTTGCGGGATTCCTCGGTCAGCGCGTCGGGAGGCAGCTGATGTCAGGCGCAGCGCGAAAACTATCTGATGGAGCCCATCCGGCATCCGCTCCGGCGATGATCCCTGCGATCGCCGCATTGGCGGGGCCTGAACGGCTGATGCAGCTCAAGTCGATCTGCCGGAATGTTATTGACCTTTCTTCAATGGACCCTGCGAACATTGTCGAAAAGTTCGGTGGTGCACTGATCCTGTTGGAACAAGGACAAACAGGCGCGGAACAGGTTGTGCTGGGGCTGGCGGTGGAAAAACCGGACAGTGCCGTCTTGATGGTGTCAGACAATCTGCCAGTTCACATCGTTAGAGCCTTAATGAAAATTGAGGCGTCGGACATCCTTCCGGTCAGCGCCGGTGCGGACGAAATCCTGGAGTCCGTGGAACGCATCCGCGCCGCTGCAGAAGCCGCAGAGAGTGGCGGTGACGGACCAGCGTCCGCCGTATGCTGGGCGTTCCGGGGCGCTGTCGGTGGTGCGGGTGTCTCAACTCTGGCTATTGAGAGCGCGTTTGCCATCTGTGAGAAAGTCGGACCCGGCAAGGTATGCCTTGTTGATCTGAATGTGTCTGACGGCATGGTCAGTTCGTTTCTGGAAGCAGTGCCAAAGCTCGACCTTGCAGCCTTGTCCGCTGCGCCGGAGCGCCTTGATGCGCGCTTGCTGGCCGCATGGTGCTGGCAACACGAGGATGGTGTTTCGACAATTTCGGCGCCGCGCAATCCGGACGCAGATGCATTGGCCACGGAAGCGGCGATCCTCAGATTGCTGGACGTTGCCTGCGCCGAGTTCCCATTTGTTCTGGTGGACATGCCTCGCCACATGATGCCGTGGACCAAGCCCATACTGGGCGCGGTTGATGAGGCGATCATTATCAGTGAGCTGACCGTGCCAAGCCTGCACGCTGCTGCGGATATGGCGCGCGAAGTTGATATGCTGCGTGGGCCCGATCGCAAGGCCAAGCTCGTACTGAACCGTATGTTCCCGAAAAAGAAGTTCCGTGCCGAGTTTGCCGTCGACAAGGCCGAAAAGGCCATCGACCGTCAGATTGATGCAACGATCACGTCGGACTGGGATGCTGCCCGCACGGCGGTAAATCTCGGAAAGCCGATTGGTGACGTGAAACCGAAAAGCGCGCTCGTCGCAGATGTCTCGACATTGGTCGACAAGATGATGCCCGACGCCGCGAGGCAGCCCGTTCAACAAGTTTCCGGTAAGAGGAAAGCGAAATGAGCCGTTTTGGATTTTCGAACGCCGCCGCCAAGCCTGAACCGGTCAACGCGCCTGAAGTGGCTGAGCCAACTGCGCCGAAGCCCGCGCCGCCCGCTCCTGCCGACACCAAGGCTTTTGACCAGCTCGATGCCAAATTGCGTATCCATGCCAAGCTGATCGACGAACTGGATTTGTCCGTTCTCGACAAGCTGGATGATGAAACCATGCGGCGTCGTGTGCGGGGGATCGTTTCGGAGATCATCAAGAAGGAAGAGATGGCGCTCTCGGCCACAGAAGAGGCAAGCTTTGCCGATGCTGTGATGGACGAGATGACGGGGCTTGGGCCCATCGAGCCGCTACTGAAGGACGATTCGATTGCCGACATCCTGATCAATGGTTTTGACCAGGTCTATGTCGAGCGGCACGGCAAGCTCCAACTGGCACCGGTCCGGTTTGCGGACAATGACCATTTGCTTCGCATTGTGCAGCGGATTGTGGCGGCTGTGGGCCGACGTGTCGATGAGAGCCAGCCCTTGGTTGATGCACGCCTTCTGGATGGCAGCCGTGTCAATGCCGCTGTCTTGCCAATTGCCATTGATGGGCCGCTTGTCTCCATCCGGAAATTCTCCAAATCGCCACTGACAATGGAGAAGTTGGTTGGCTTTGGCGCAATTCCTGAGCCTGTTGCAAAGTTCATCCTCGGGGCGGTGAAATGCCGGGCCTCTACCGTTATCTCCGGGGGCACCGGGTCGGGGAAGACAACCCTGCTCAACGCGCTATCAGCCGCTATCAATGAAGATGAACGCCTCATCACGATTGAGGACGCTGCCGAACTCCAGCTGCAACAGCCTCATGTTGCGCGCATGGAAACCCGCCCGCCCAATATTGAAGGCAAGGGCGAAATCCGTCAGCGCGAACTGGTGAAGAACGCGCTGCGCATGCGGCCTGACCGCGTGATCCTGGGCGAGGTTCGCTCAGAAGAAGCGTTCGACATGCTGCAAGCCATGAATACGGGCCACGAAGGCTCTATGGCGACGATCCACGCTAACAATCCGCGCGATGCACTGACCCGTCTGGAGCAGATGGTGATGATGGGTGGTATGAAAATATCCGAGACGGCGATCCGTGGACAGATTGCTTCGGCCGTCAATTTTATCGTCCAGGCCACGCGCCTGTCAGATGGCTCGCGAAAAGTCGTATCAATCTCCGAAGTGACGGGCATGGAAGGCTCAGTCGTTCAATTGCAGGAAATCTTTCGCTTTGAACGCACTGGCACAACCGATGAGGGCAAGGTCGAGGGGCACTTCGCCGCGACCGGTCTACGTCCGAAATTCCTCGATGAGATGGAACGTCGCGGCGTTCCCATGCCGGAAGGCATGTTTGACCCCTCTACGCGATTCTAGGAGACGAGCTTCTTGTCGTGGATGCCTGACATCACCAATATCAGCCTGACTGTCCTGATCCCTGTGATCATGGCGATCGGCGCGGTATTTCTGGCGATCCAGTCGGTTATGGGGCTGGTGACGGAAGCCCAAACCCGCCGCGTGGTCAACAAGCGTCTTCAGTTCAAGGAACGGTTTGAAACGACGAGTGAAGCCATGGTCGAGCTGCGCAAAAGTCGTGGCCTCGACAAGAATGGCAATCTTGCCATGCCGTTGCGCTGGTTCAATCAGCTGGTGGTCAGGTCTGGCCTGAAGTTTCAGCCATTGCGTTGGTTCGGTATGTCAGCCGGGGCAGGTCTGGTCGCGGGGCTAGCCTATTGGCGTTTTGTTGGCGGGCCCGGACCGGCTGCCGGTATTGCCGCGCTCATTCTTGTGCTCGGACCCATCGTCTGGCTCAAAATGGTTGCTGGTCGGCGCATGAAGAAAATGTCGGAACAATTGCCCGACGCACTCCAGATTGTCTGCCGCAGTTTGGAGGCCGGGCATCCGGTTGCGACAGCCGTGTCGTTGGTGGCCCGCGAGATGCCTGACCCGATTGGAACAGAGTTCGGCATGGCGGCGGATGAAGTGTCATACGGCATGTCGCTGACCAATGCGGTACAGCGCATGGCCGAGCGGGCGGGCGACCCGGACGTCGAGCTGTTCGTCGCCACGGTACGCCTGCAGGAAAAGACTGGTGGCAACCTTTGCGAACTCCTGAAAGCGAACACGACAACCATCCGTGAGCGTCAGACCATGCGTCTGAAAGTGAAGGCAGCTTCGTCAGAGGGCCGGGCCTCGGCGATGATCCTTACCTCGGCACCCTTCATCGTGATGTCTGGCATCCACGTGCTGCGCCCGGAATTTTACGGCGAAGTGATCGATGAGCCGCTAGTGCGGGTGGTGTTCCCGATCCTGTTTGTATGGATGGCGATTGGCAATTTTGTCATGCGCAAGATGATCAATTTCAAGATGTAGGCCCCAAGCAAACCCATGCCCTTCTCCGCATCTGCTCTTCTGCCCATCATTATGCTGGCCATTGCCGGCTTCCTCGCCGTGCCTGCGATTATGGCCTTCGTGAGAAGCTGGAAGGCCAAGGAAGATCTTGAGCGTCGGTTGGAGCGACGCGAGTCACGTCCTGCGGTGCAGGAAGAGAGCCGGAACGATACACGGATAGGTCGGGCGGTCATCGGGCTTGCCAATCGCGCGACCCCTTCGAACGAGGACGCGGTCAGCGAGGTGCGCGCCAAATTGCTGCTCGCGGGGTTTACTAACCCGTCGGCGGTGGGGCGATATTACATAGCCAGAATTGCTTGCGTCGTGTTGCCTCAGCTCGCTCTGCTGGTGGCTTTGCCTCATCTCGGTGGCTTTTCGAAGCAACACCTGATCATGCTCAGCATTGGCCTGATCATTGCGGGCTTGCTCGCGCCTGACATGCTCGTTTCGCGCCGTACCAAAGCGCGCCAGCAGCAATGCTCGGCTGGCTTTCCCGACATGATGGACCTGATGGTTGCCTGTGTAGAAGCCGGTCTAAGTCTTGATGCCTCGGTTCAGAGGGTCGGCGAAGAGTTGGAATTGCGGCATCCGATCATTGCCGGGCACATGAAAAAGCTGTCGCTGGAGCTACGCGCGGGCAAGGCGCGCAAGAATGCCTGGCGCGCTTTTGCTGATCGCATGAGCATCGAAGAAGCGAGTTCTCTGGCCACGATGCTCCGTCAGGCAGAGGAAATGGGCACCAGTCTGGGCCAGACTTTGCGAGTTTTCTCGGCAGATATGCGCAAGCGTCGCATCCTGATGGCGGAGGAAAAGGCCATGGCGCTGCCGGCAAAGCTGACTTTGCCATTGATTATATTCGTTTTTCCCGTCCTGCTCGGCGTTTTGATCCTGCCGGCCGTGGTAAAGGTGCAAGGCGCACTTTAGTGAATTCCCGGCTAGGCGAGTCAGCCCGTCATTGCTAACTTGCGCACCATGACAACGACCTATCTTGAATTCGAAAAGCCCATTGCGGAGCTGGACGCGAAGATCTCCGAACTGGAAGCGCTTGCTTCCAGCAAGGAAGGTCCATCGATCACCGACGAGCTGAAAAAGCTGAAGGCCAAATCGAGCAAGCAGCTGAAGGACATGTATTCCGATCTCAGCGCATGGCGGAAGACTCTTGTGGCCCGCCATCCAGACCGGCCGCATTTGTCTGACTTCATCGAGAACATCTTCGACGATTTCGAGGAACTCGCGGGCGACCGTGTGTTTGGGAATGATGAAGCCATTATGGGCGGACTGGCACGCTTCAAGGGGCGTCCCGTGGTCATTATCGGCCATGAGAAGGGCCGTACGATCGAGAAGCGCCTGAAGCACAATTTCGGCATGGCCCACCCTGAAGGCTATCGCAAGGCGGTGCGCTTGATGGACATGGCCGAGAAGTTCAATTTGCCTGTCCTGAGCTTTCCGGACACGTCGGGGGCATATCCCGGCAAGGGCGGCGAAGAGCGTGGGCAGGCTGAAGCCATTGCGCGCGGCACACAGCGCGGCCTGTCACTGGGCGTGCCGTTCGTCACGCTGATCATCGGCGAGGGCATGTCGGGCGGCGCGATCGGTATCGCGGCGGCCAACAAGGTCCTGATGATGGAGCACGCCATCTATTCGGTGATCTCTCCGGAAGGCTGCGCTTCGATCCTTTATCGCGACGCTGCCAAGGCGAAGGATGCGGCTGACGCCATGAAAATCACAGCGCCGGACCTGTTGAAAACCAAAGTCATCGACGGTGTCGTCAAGGAGCCAGTCGGCGGCGCACATCGTGACCCGAAACGGGCGATGGCTGCTGCAGCAAAAGCGCTTGATGAGGCCTTGCAGGAACTGGAAGGCCTGAGCCCGTCCGAACTGCGCACCCAGCGCAAGGAGCGTTTCTACGCCATCGGTCGCGAAGGGTTGTAGCGCCGTGAGGCGCATGGGGCGCTGACCCAATGGCTGAGAGAGACTGGATCGCCAAATATTTTGCGCCGCTCGCCAGAGCGGGCGGGGCAGCTGGCTTGCGGGACGATCTTGCGCAGTTGGCCGACAGCAAGTCTCCGACGGTCATCACGGTTGATGCGTTGGTCGAGGGCGTGCATTTTCTCGCGTCTGATCCGGTGGCGTCCGTTGCCCAAAAGCTTGTGCGCGTGAACGTGTCCGATGTCTACGCCGCCGGAGCCTTGCCCTCTGAAGCTTTGCTCACGCTCGGATGGCCCAAGGAACGACCGGAATCCGACCTTGCTGAATTCGCATCTGCTCTTGGGGCAGAACTGGATGCATTCGATATCCACCTGATCGGCGGAGATACCGTGCGCAGCCCGGGTGGTCTTTTTCTGTCACTCACCATGACCGGGACTTGTCTTGGTGAAACACCTGTTCGGCGGATGGGCGCTGGGCCCGGCGAAGATGTCTGGGTCACAGGTCGTGTCGGTGCGGCGTATCTGGGCTTTGACGCGATCCAGAAAGGGGCGGTTGAAAGCGCCGAGGTTGAGGCGTATCGGGTGCCGCAGGTCCAACCGCTTGCCGCCGCGCATCTTGTCGCGCAGTTCGCGACGGCGGCGATGGATGTTTCCGACGGGCTGTTGGGGGATGCCGCGAGTCTCGCCAGCGCGTCCGAAATTGGCGTCCATATAGCACTTGAGTCCGTGCCCTTTGCGGGGAATGCAACCGATGTGGACGAAATGATCCGCCTGTCGACATGGGGAGACGACTATCAACTGCTCTTCACCTCAGAAAAAACGCGACGCGATGAAATCCTGGCGGATGCGGGCAGATCTGGCGTAGTTATTACGCTTATCGGCGAAACCCGACCCGAAGGAGGACTTTCCGTCACCCTGCGAAATTCGCCCATTAACCTCCCGGAAACTCTCGGCTTTGAGCATGGCTGAAGTGGGACTGGGCTGACTCGCCCCTGACGGGAGGCATATTGCCTATTTCCCGAGGGCCGGGCAGGCTGGTCACCTATAATAAACAGTGCATGATCAGGAATAACCTGGCGTCGAAGTTCTGTTTTAAGGGAAGGAAACGTAATCCATGTGGTATTATCTCGCTCTCGCGGCGGGGGTCTTGTCAGTCCTTTATGGCTGGCTCCAGATCAATTCGATCATGAAGGCCCCGGCTGGTGATGCGCGTATGCGCGAAATTGCTCAAGCGATCCAGGAAGGCGCAAATGCCTATCTTGGGCGCCAGTATCGTACAATTGCGATCGTCGGCGTCGTTGTCGTCGTTCTGTTACTTATTCTGTTCCGAAACTGGCAGGTGCCGCTCGGCTTCATCGTCGGCGCAGCGCTTTCCGGCGCGGCCGGGTTCATCGGCATGAAAGTGTCGGTGCAGGCAAACGTGCGCACAACTGAAGCGGCCAAGTCTGGCCTCAACGCAGGTCTGAAGTTGGCCTTCAAGTCAGGTGCCATCACGGGCATGCTGGTGGTTGGCCTCGCTCTTCTGGGCATCGTTGTCTATTACGGCTTGCTCACCATGGTCGTTGGACTGAATCTGGGCGTTGAAAGCGAGAAACGTCTCGTCATCGACTCGCTCGTGGCCCTTGGTTTTGGCGCGTCGCTGATCTCGATCTTTGCGCGTCTTGGTGGTGGTATCTTCACCAAGGGCGCGGACGTCGGCGGTGATATGGTCGGCAAGGTCGAAGCCGGCATTCCGGAAGATGATCCACGCAACGCTGCGACGATTGCAGACAATGTGGGAGACAATGTCGGCGACTGTGCCGGCATGGCGGCCGACCTGTTCGAGACCTATGCGGTCACGCTGGTGGCGACGATGGTGCTCGGTGCAATCTATTTCTCTGGCGCAACATACATCGTCGAAATCATGATGCTGCCGTTGGCGATTGCCGCCGTCTGTATCGTCACGTCGATTGTCGGCACCTATTTCGTGAACCTCGCACCCGGCAAGACGGATGTCATGTGGGCGCTCTACAAAGGCCTGATCGTGACGGGCGTGCTGTCCATTGGCGGCCTCGCAATAGCAATCGCAACGGTCTTGCCGAATGGTTTCGGCGTGCTCGACGATGCCGGCGAGCGGCTTGGCCTCGCCAATGACGTGTCCGGTTGGATGCTGTTTGGTTGCGGCGTGGTCGGCCTCGTGGTGACGGGACTGATCGTCGTGATCACGGCTTACTATACCGAAACCAAATATCGTCCGGTACGCTCCATCGCGCGGGCATCAGAGTCTGGCCACGGCACGAACGTGATCCAGGGCCTCGCTGTGTCGCTGGAATCGACGGCCCTTCCGGCCATCGTGATCATTGCGGGCATCATCCTGACGTTCAACCTCGCAGGCCTCTACGGCATTGCGATTGCCACCACGACCATGCTGGCGCTTGCCGGAATTATCGTGGCGCTCGACGCTTTTGGACCCGTTACGGACAATGCGGGCGGCATCGCCGAGATGGCGGAGCTTCCGTCGGAAGTTCGCGAGACAACGGACGCACTCGATGCGGTTGGTAACACCACGAAAGCTGTGACCAAGGGCTATGCCATTGGTTCGGCCGGGCTCGGCGCACTCGTTCTGTTCGCGGCCTATGCGGAAGATCTCAAATACTTCTCGGCGCGCGCCGTGGAAGGGGACTTCTTCTACAATGCAACGGCTGATTTCTCGATTGCGAACCCATATGTGGTGGTCGGCCTTCTGTTCGGTGGCCTGTTGCCATTCCTGTTCGGAGGCCTGTCCATGATGGCCGTCGGACGCGCTGCGCAAGCGGTGGTTGAGGAAGTTCGTCGACAATTCCGCGAAATGCCGGGCATCATGAAAGGCGAAGTGAAGCCTGATTATGGCCGGGCGGTCGATCTTCTGACGAAGGCCGCTATCCGGGAAATGATCGTCCCGTCACTCCTGCCAGTGTTGTCACCGATTGTCCTGTTCGGCGTGATCTTTGCGATTGCCGGCAAAGGCGCGGCCCTCGCGGCGGTTGGGGCGATGCTCCTTGGTGTGATTGTGACAGGCCTGTTCGTGGCCATCTCGATGACGTCCGGAGGCGGTGCCTGGGACAATGCGAAGAAGTATATCGAGGATGGTCATCACGGCGGAAAGGGCTCAGAAGCTCACAAGGCCGCTGTAACCGGAGACACGGTTGGCGATCCCTACAAGGATACTGCCGGTCCGGCCGTGAATCCGATGATCAAGATCACAAATATCGTGGCCTTGCTCATGCTCGCGGTCCTCGCAGGCCACTAGTTGAATGAATTTTTTATGGAAGGCCCCGGTGCGAAAGTGCCGGGGCCTTTGATTTTGTACCACTAATTCAATGCATAGAAAATATCGATACCGGAGTAGGCTTCTATTGATTGGTTCTATTCAAAATCATTGCGTAGCCTCAAGACTGTCGTCAAAGGACTGCGCCTACTCCGCGCTGATATTCTTTCGGCGACCGTGAAATCAGGAGGGTTGTTCCGGGAGGGACTGCTCTCAGGCCAGACCAATCCAGGGAGATGAATATGGACGGAAATGACGCAGCTCCAGAGGGCAAGTGCCCCGTAATGCATTCGCTGCGAGGGCGCGTAAACCGCGACTGGTGGCCCAACCAGCTAGACCTCAGCATCCTTCACCAGAACCCGCCGGTCGGTAATCCACTTGGCGAGACGTTCAAGTATTCCAAGGAATTCAAGAAACTCGACCTGAAGGCGATCAAACAGGACATCTTCGCGCTGATGACGGATTCCCAGGATTGGTGGCCTGCGGACTACGGCCATTATGGTCCGTTCTTCATCCGTATGGCCTGGCACAGCGCCGGTACATATCGCACAGGTGACGGCCGGGGTGGATCGACTTCCGGGTCGCAGCGCTTTGCGCCGCTGAACAGCTGGCCGGACAATGCCAATCTCGACAAGGCCCGCCGTTTGCTATGGCCGATCAAGAAGAAGTACGGCAACAAGATTTCCTGGGCCGATCTCATGATCCTTGCGGGCAATTGCGCCATTGAATCCATGGGCGGTAAAACGTTTGGGTTTGGCGGCGGCCGCGAAGACATTTTCGAGCCGGAGAAAGATATCTATTGGGGCACGGAAGAAGAGTGGTTGGCCACCAGCGATAAGCCCGGCAGCCGCTATAGCGGCGAGCGTGTGCTCGAGAACCCGCTCGCAGCCGTTCAAATGGGCCTCATCTACGTGAACCCCGAAGGCCCGGACGGCAATCCTGATCCGCTGGCTTCGGCAAAGGACATCCGTGAAACATTTGCCCGGATGGCCATGAACGACGAAGAAACTGTTGCGCTGACTGCTGGCGGTCACACATTTGGCAAGTGCCACGGTGCGGGTGACGCGGCGATGGTTGGTGCAGAGCCTGAAGGCGGCGACATCGCCGAACAAGGGCTTGGTTGGCAGAGCAAGTTCGGTATTGGCCATGGCGATGACACGATCACCAGCGGCATCGAAGGCGCATGGACGCCAAACCCGATCAAATGGGACAATGGCTATTTTGATATGCTGTTCGGCTATGAGTGGGAACTTGTGAAGAGCCCCGCTGGCGCGTTCCAATGGCAGCCAAAGGATGTAGACGAGGCGCACATGGCGCCAAAGGCTCACAATCCGTCCGAGAAGCAGATCACCATCATGACCACGGCCGACATGGCCATGCGGATGGATCCGGAATACGAGAAGATCTCTCGCAGGTTCCACGAAAATCCGGATCAGTTTGCAGACGCGTTCGCCCGCGCCTGGTACAAGCTGACCCATCGCGATATGGGGCCAGCCGTTCGGTACCTTGGTGAGGAAGTTCCAAGCGAAGAATTGCTCTGGCAGGACCCAATTCCGGCAGTTGACCATGAACTGGTGAACGCCAGTGACATTGCTGATCTCAAAGAGAAAATCTTGTCTTCGGGCTTGTCTGTGTCCGAACTGGTCTCGACGGCATGGGGCGCAGCTTCCACGTTCCGCGGCTCCGACAAGCGGGGCGGTGCGAATGGCGCCCGTATCCGCCTGGACCCGGCTAAGAACTGGGAAGTCAACGAACCTGAAAAGCTTGCCAAGGTTCTCGGTCTGCTCGAAAGCGTTCAGCGCGCTTTCAATTACGCCCAGACAGGCAAAAAGAAGGTGTCGATGGCCGACCTGATCGTGCTCGGCGGTTCTGCTGCCGTGGAGAAGGCCGCCAAGGATGCGGGCGTCAATGTTTCGGTACCGTTCACGCCGGGCCGTATGGATGCTTCGCAGGAGCAAACGGATGTTGAATCCTATGCCTTCCTCGAGCCGAAAGCCGATGGCTTCCGCAACTATCTTCAGGTCGAATTCTCGGTTCCGACTGAAGAATTGCTACTGGATCGGGCGCAGTTGCTGACTCTGACTGCACCAGAAATGACGGTTCTCGTCGGCGGCCTGCGTGTACTCGGCGCCAATCATGCTGATTCCAAGCATGGCGTCTTCACGGATCGCCCCGGCACGCTGTCGAACGACTTCTTTGTGAACCTGATGGACATGGGCGTCGCTTGGAAAGCAGCCACTGAGAAGCAGGATGTCTTCGAAGGACGTGATCGCAATACCGGAGAAGTGAAATGGACCGGCACGCGAGTTGATCTCGTCTTCGGTTCGAACTCACAACTGCGGGCCCTGTCGGAGACTTACGCCCAGGATGATGCGAAAGAAAAGTTCGTGCACGATTTTGTCGCGGCCTGGACGAAAATCATGGAAGCCGATCGGTTCGATCTTGAACGCGACTAGTTGGTTACAGATTGTCTAAAGCGCGGCGCTCCGGGAAACCGGGGCGCCGTTTTCTATTTGACGAGGGAGGCGGCCATCCGCCGGAATTCGTCCTGGCTGAGCGTCTCGGCACGGGCCGTCGGGTCAATGTCGAGGCTTTGGAGCCATTCCACCGCTTTGAGCCCATGACGCTTGGCAAGCGGTTTCAGGCCAGCTCGCAGCATCTTCCGCCTCTGTCCGAACGCCGCACCGGCCACTTCTTCCAGCTTGTCGAGATGGGGAAAGACTTTTTCCGGCGGCAACGGGTGCAGAACGGCTACGGCGCTGTCCACTTTCGGCGGGGGTCGGAACGCACCCGGCGGCAGCGTGAAGGCAATATGGGGATCGGTAACCGCATGGGTCAGGACGGCGAGGCGACCATATTGATCCGTATTCGGTTTGGCGCACACGCGCTCAGCCACTTCCTTTTGGAACATCAGGGCCATCTCGCCACGCCAGGGGCCTGACTTCAGCCAGGCTACGAGCAATGGCGTGCCAACATTGTAAGGAAGATTGGAGATCATCATGGCTGGTGTGGTGCCGCCAAGTTCTGCCAGCATTTCTTCCCAGCGAACTTTACGTGCGTCTTTCAGGATTACGTGGAGACGACCGCTTTTGGCTTCTGGCCATGATTGTAGTGCCTGGGCAAATCGCTCATCAGCCTCCACGGCGATGACCTTGGCGGCGCCATTGTCCAGCAAGGCGCGCGTGAGCCCGCCCGGACCTGGGCCAACCTCGATGACTGTCCGGCCTTCTATCGGTCCTGCGGCCAGTGCCGTTCGCTTCAAAATGTCCGGATCGAAAAGGAAATGCTGACCTAGCGCCTTGCGCGCAGTTGCCTGTGTCAGGCCTGGCGGCGTCTCGTCACGGCTCATGAAATTTTCTTTCGGTTATCAGCGATCATTCGGGCCTGGCGGATTGCGGCGATCAGGCTGTCAGGCCGAGCTGTGTCATTCGCGGCGGCATCATAGCCGGTGCCGTGATCGGGGCTGGTGCGTACAATGGGCAGGCCAATCGTCGTGTTGACGCCGCCCCACATGTCCAGCGTCTTGACCGGAATGAGCCCTTGATCGTGGGTCATGGCGATGATGGCATCGAACCGTCCGTCCAGAGATTCGGCGAACACTGTGTCAGCTGACCGCGCGTCTGACATGTCGATGCCGGCGGCGCGCAGGGCGCTGGCTGCAGGATTGATGATATCGACTTCCTCGCGCCCTATCGTACCGTTCTCGCCAGCGTGTGGGTTCAATCCGGTGAAGGCGAGGCGGGGCGAGGCAATGCCGAAGTCCGCACGCATTGACTCCGCCACAATTTCTCCAAGTGTGGCGAGGTCTTTGGTGTTCAGATGACTGAACACATCTTTCAGAGCGACATGAATGGTTGCGAGTGCGACGCGCAGACCACCTCCGGTCAACAGCATGACCGGTAGGTACGAAGTCTGAGAGCCTTCCGCGCACAGCGCGGCCACGAATTCTGTATGGCCCGGATGACGAAAGCCCGTCCCATAGAGCAGCGCCTTGTTGATTGGATTGGTGACCATGCCGTCTGCAGAGCGATCAAGGCACAAGGTGGTGGCCAGTTCGATGGATTTGATGATGGATGCGGCGGCGCGGTCGTCTGCCTGTCCAGGCTGGATGTCCGGTACCTCTTCCAACGGAATGACGGGTAGCGCATGAGCGAATATCTCTTGTGCGTCTGCCGGGCTGGAAATTTCCTGCACCGGAATGTCCCGAGCATACAAACGTGGCGCGCCAATCACGAAGAAACAGCAAGACGGATCATGCTTTAGCGCGTTCCACGCCGACACTGTGATCGGCGGGCCCACACCCGCAGGGTCGCCCATTGTCAATGCGAGTGGAGTTTGGCTTTTATCGGTCACTCAGGGGGTCTTCATCCAAACAGCCCGCCATGCAAGGCCTAGCGATAGATAATCGTCGCTTCGCGGCGCATGTCGCGCAGCTCTCGCTCCGAAATCATGCTGAGTTCCTGATCTTTCAGGCGGCTCTTGAGGTCATCGCGCGATGGCAGGGCTTCGGCACCATCCTCACGGCGGCAGACATACATGACTGCAAGGCCGCTACCGGCGGCAAAGATTTCTGTGGGCTGGCCAACGTCTGCCGCAAGCACGAGGTCCTTGCCCTCAGTGCCCAGCTCGTCGACGTTTATGTCTGTCAGGTCAGCATGCCGCAAGTTCGATTTCGAATTGGAAACGCTTTGAACATCATCACAGCTGGAGATGGCTTCCATGGCTTCTGTGAGGACGGCTTCATCGCCATCTGTCACTTGCAGGCGAATAAGGTCGACCTTGGTTGTCAGTTTGGCTGGCTCACGTTTGCTGGCAATATTCAGAATGTAAATTCCATTTTCGACTGCGAGCGGACCGACGATGCCGGGTCCAGCTGAGTCTTCGACGGCTTGTGCGAGCACAGGGTCAAGGTCACCTATTGTGATCCACCCCATATCTCCCCCTGTGGCCGAAGTTGGCGCAGAAGAGATACGCTGTGCCGCTATGCGAAAATCGGCGCCTTGATTCAACTGCTCGATAATCGAACTGGAGGCTTGCAGGGCTTGATCCTTGGTTTCCGGATCCGGTGCGTAGAGAAAGATTTCGGAAACACGATACTGGGTCTGCTGCAGGGAGCTGCGCACGCGGTTAAGCTGGTCTTCCACCTGGTTGTCCGAAATGCGGATACGTGAGCCGTACAATCCGCTCATCACGCGGCTCCAGGCGATCTCGGCACGCATCTGCTCTTCAAGACTGGTGGGGTTCACGCCAGCCGCCAGCAATTGTTGCTTCAGCTGATCACCCGTTGCGCCGGACTGGCGCGCCATGTCGTCTACGGCCCCGTTGATCTCTTCCGGCGCAATTTCCATTTCGAATTCGGCGGCTTTCTCCAGCTGGAGGCGCTCATCGATCAGCTGTTCAAGAGCCTGACCTGTGATCTGCTGAATCTGTTCCTGGGACGGCTGCTGACCACCGAGGCTGAGCAGCAGTAGTCGTGCGCGCTGGCGAACATCTGAATAGGAAATAGGTTGGTCATTTACGATGGCGGCGACACCTTCCAGCGCCAACCGTTCTGGTGCGCTTGCTTCCTGCGCTGCTGCAACAAGGCCAACAGGCATGGCTGCAAGAAGGACAGCTGCGAAAATCTGACGAACCATGAATGGCCTCCATTGAGTGCCCAGCCGGGCCCCGTGGCAATTATACTGCCGGACCATACAAGTCCTGCAATCGCGCGCAACGCATCAGGGCAGTCATCCCTGAATTCTTACGGAAATTTAGGATATGACATCGGGCAATATCGCGCCCTCATACCCCGAATCAATCGAACTCGCTGGAGCCGAAGTCGCCGATGGTCTTGAGCGAGAATCGAATCTGGATGTTTTCTTCCGGTCCCAGCGTACGATCCTGCAATTCCGACCGCATATAGACCAGTTCAAACCGCGAGCACTCATCTTCGAAGGCGATGCCGTATTCCTGCCGAGCATTCAAATTGGATTGGATATCTCTCAATTGACCGAAGAAGACCGAGTACTGGCTGGTCACCTTGATGTCGCCGCGTAGCAATACGCCTTCGTCTCCACCGCCCACGATTGCGATCCGCTCGTCAACTTTGTAGTACTGCGCAATAGCGCGGAACCGTTTGTAAGATGAAGATAATTTCGCGTCGATCCTATTCAGGCTGAACCCGTCTTCATCCAGGCGAGCTCGTGCATCCACACGTAACAATTCGCCCAGATCTGCCGTCGTAGCGATGATCCAATCCGATGATGTCCCATCAAGATTGCTCACCGGATCAAACGCATTATCTGGTCTGGACCGCCATCGTTTACCGACCGTTGCGCTGAGGCTGGGACCGCTTTTCCAAACCGCGCGAGTAGTGATCCCCGCCGCGAGCTTTCCATCCCCTTCATAGAGATCGAAGGCACCAAAGCCGTTGGCATCGAACAGCGAGGCTTCGTCGGCCTCGTAAAGCAGGCTGTCTTCGTTCGGGATGGCGTCATCATTGACGTTGGAGAGGCCCCACGCCGCCATGACCGCCGGTTCGACCATGATATCAATGACTTTCCCGGGCCGGATCATGGGATAAGCCAGCTTGCCCCCGATATTGCCAACGGCGCGGGAGACGCTTTCCTCACCGGAAACGTCTTCGTCCAAACCGTAATAATCGGCACGAACTTCGGCAAATTGCTCGAATGTGAAGCCGCCCGGCAAGATGTTGAGATCGGTCCAGTCCGCGCCAACGCTGACCCGGTGACTGTCTTCCCCCAAATCCCGACTAAGGATGGCACTCGACGCGTTGACGCTGGCAAAGCCCATATTGCCAAGGTCCCAATACTTCTCGCCATAGAACACAGGTAGGGCGGTGGGCAATTCGCCATCGTCGTCATTCTCGCGCAGTCCCTGGAACTTCAACAGGGCGACGTCAGTGTAATAGTCGTCGCCCTGGCCGATGGCGAACAATTGCGTCAGGAGGCGGCGGGGCTGGCTGGCATAGAGGCCGCGCTGTTCATCTTGCCCGTCCAGATCGTATCGGCGATCATAGAGGTCATCTGTCTGATGCTCGACACCAAAGCCCCATTTCCATTGGTTGTTGATAGCAAACAGACCGCTTCCATAAACGTGTCCGCGTAGTTTTTCTTCTCCGAAAAGTTCGCCGTCACTGTCGAAATTCTGTTCGCTGGTAAAACTCGTATTGATGTTGATCGCGCCAGAATAGAATTTCTTGCGGTAATCAAGTTCCAGCATGGGGTTCACATTTTGCGTGACCATGGGCGAGATCGTCAGCTCGGACGAATCCGAAATGGCCCAGTAATAGGGCTGTTGGTAGAACCAGCCGAGTTTGGACGAGTTACCGGCAGAGGGGATCAAGAGACCCGACCGTCGGTCAGATGACGGATCGGGGTGAGCCAGAAACGGAAAATAAAACACAGGAATGCCGGCGACTTCGATCACGGCATCGCGATACGAGATCATCTGGCTTTCCTGGTCAAGGACAGCCCGGCGGGCGCGGACGGACCAAGTGGGTGTCTTGTCCTCTTCGCAGACCGGGCAAGCGGTATACACCACCTGGTCCAGCGCGTTCACGCCATTTGACTGCCGGATCGCAGAATTGGCGGCGACCGTTGCGCCCTGATCCAGCCGCGCTGAAAAGCCGATTGCATAGCCGTCTTCCAGGTTGGAATTGACCTCGATTTCGTCTGCAAATTGCTGGCTGCCGGTTTCATCGATGATAATGACATTGCCACTGGCCCGGACTTTCTCGGTCGTGCGGTCGTAGACGATCTTGTCAGCGCGCAGGATGCGGCCCTGATACAGCGCCTCAACATTGCCCTCGGCAACAAGTTTGTTCTCATCTCGAACTTCGTAAACATAGTCGGCTTCGAGAACGACCCGCTCATCCTGCTCGGCTGGTTGCGGAGCGCCCGTGTTTTCCTGGGCGATGGCGTACCAAGGAAGAGAAGCCGCCAGTCCAAGTGCAGCTGCAACATGATGCCATTTTGCCAAAACGCGTACCCTTACAGCTGTTTTCGGGCGTCGAACCGAACG
Organism: Hyphomonas sp. UBA3195; assembly: GCF_002366485.1. Classification (NCBI taxonomy): domain Bacteria; kingdom Pseudomonadati; phylum Pseudomonadota; class Alphaproteobacteria; order Hyphomonadales; family Hyphomonadaceae; genus Hyphomonas; species Hyphomonas sp. UBA3195. Next base: position 38,207 of record NZ_DEXB01000045.1, on the reverse strand, counting down.
CGCGCCGCGTTCCGCCTACACTCATTTCCTTTTGGAGGCTTAGAGAGGAAGGCGGGAATCGTCCAGCCATGAGACCATTCCGGCTGATTTTTCATGTTTCTGCCGATGCACTGACAGCACAGCTCGGTTCAAACCGCGCGGGATGCCAGACCACCGGGAAGGGTGATTGCCTCACCAGCAATCTCCAGTTCCATCAAGGCTGCGGCGCATTGGGCCGGTGTAGCCCCGGCTGCTCTTGCGATTTCATCGAGGGGCATGGGATGGGGCGACAAAGCTTGCTGGATTCGCTCAATCAAGTCGGTTGGCAAATCATGCTCTGGCGATCCTTCGAACAACTCTCTGGGCGCGGACACGCCTGAAAAGGAAAGACTTTCCAAAACTTCCAGAACGTCGTCGGCATGACGCACGAGTGTCGCGCCTTGCCGGATCAAATGGTTTGTCCCGGCTGATCTGGGATCTAGCGGTGAGCCGGGCACCGCCATGACATCACGGCCTTGCTCTGCCCCCATTCGAGCCGAAATCAGGGAGCCAGACCTTTCGGCGGCCTCCACAACGACCACCCCTCGCGACAAGCCGGTGATGATGCGGTTGCGTCGCGGAAAATCCTTTGCTGTGGCGCGATATCCGAACGGACTTTCAGATACGATGAGCCCTTGCGCCGCGATTTCGGCATAGAGTCGGTCATGCTGGGGCGGGTAGACATGGTCCACCGCACCGCCCAGCACAGCAATGGTGCCAGTGCCCAGGCTGGCGGCATGTGCCTCGCCATCTATGCCCAAGGCGAGACCGGAAACCGTAGCATACCCGGCGCCGCCAAGCGCGGAAGCCATATCGCGGGCGAGCTTTCGTCCGGCGGCGGATGCATTCCGCGCGCCGACGATGGCCACTGTGGGTTTGGCGGCCAGATCGAGTTTGCCGAGCGCTGTCAGGACGGGCGGCGGGGGATCGAGTGCCTTAAGCAAGGGCGGATAAGCGGGTTCGCAGCTTGCGATTATGTGTGCGCCATACTTCCGGGTCCGGTCCAGCTCATGCTTGATATCGGAGACATCCGGGGGGACGAGTTCACGGCCTCTGCGGCTCTTCCGGGTCAACTCCGGTAGACCGTCCAACGCTGCGCCCGCTGATTTGAACTTGCGTATCAGCTGGAAGAAAGTGACCGGGCCGATATTCGGGGTGCGCGCGAGCCTCACCCAATCCAGGCGTTCTGCATCATTGAGCGCGCGCGCCGGACTCATGTGGTCGGGTCTACCGTTTTCTTGGAGCCGAACTTGGGCTCCTCACCCTTCAATAGGCGGCTCAGATTGGCGCGGTGAGTCCAGAACACGAAGAGCGACAACAGCGCGAGCCCGCCAATGATGAACATGTTCCGTTCGCCCAGCAGCCATGCGCCGGGCGGCACCAATGTCGCAGCGGTCAACGCGGCGAGAGAAGAAATGCGGGTAATTGCAAACAGGCCGAGCCAAACCGGTGCGGCGATATAGAAACCGGGCAGGGACACGAATGGCAGCAGTCCCGCATAGGTCGCGACCCCCTTACCACCCTTGAATCCGAGCCATATGGGGTAGCAATGGCCGACAAAGGCGAATGCGCCGGCCACGAAGCCGACTTCCCTGCTGGCCAGCATGCCAAATGCTAGCGCCAATAGGCCTGCCTTCAGACTATCGAGAAGCAGCGTCGCAAGCGCGAGGTCTTTGCGGCCCGTACGCAACACGTTTGTTGCTCCGATATTGCCGGAGCCAATGGATCGGATATCGCCAAGACCTGCAGCGCGGGTGATGAGCAAGCCAAACGGGATCGAACCGGCGAGATAGCCGCAAAGTGCGGCCAAGGGGAATGCCAGCTCAGCTGTCATGTCGATCTCCTCAATTCCCAATTGAAAATTCTACGAATGGAACCGGCGGTGGGCAAGGCCAGTCTGGGCTATCGCTCAAAAACCTGCACTCCACCCACAAATGTCCGCAGCACACGGCCTTGCAGGCGCCGCCCATCAAAAGGCGAATTGGTTGATCTGGAAAGAAGGTGTTCACGTTCACAGAGCCAAGGCTTGTTTGGATCAAACAGAATGACATCTGCAGGCGCCCCTTCAGCCAGTCGCCCTTCAGGCAACCCGATAATGTCCGCCGGCTTGGAGGTAATCGGCGCGAGCGCTTCAAGCAGGGTGAGCGGGCCATCATGAACAAGGCTGAGTAGTGCCGAAAGCGTGGTCTCGAGGCCTGCCGCGCCAAAGCTCGCCTCACCAAATGGCAGGCGCTTTTCTTCCGGGGGTTGCGGGTCGTGTGCGGACACCACGGAATCGATTTCGCCTGCCTTCAACGCAGCAATCATGGCCTGACGTGTGTCCTCGTCCCTGAAGGGCGGATTGACCTTGCAATAGGTCAGGTAGTCGCCAACGTCGATCTCGTTGAAGAAAAGCGAATGTGCGGCGATGGTCGTGAAGACGTTGGCGCCCCGGGCGCGGGAATCTGAGACCAGTTCCAGTGTGCGGGGGGTGGATACTTGATCAAGGATCAGGGTGCAGCCAGTTGCTTCCGCAAGCATCAGGTCGCGCGCCGCGCCGATCCACTCAGCTTCTTTTGGAATTCCGGCGAGACCCTTGCGGGCGGCGAAGGCCCCGGCATTCATCACGCCAGAGCCCTTCAACGCGCTATCATCCGGGCGAGACATGACGATGGCACCGCGACTGGCCGCATAAGTCATCGCGCGTTTGAGTATGGAGGGATTTGAGATGGGCGCATCACCATTGGTGAAAAGGACCGCGCCAGCATCCGCCATCATGCCTATCTCGGCCATGGCGTGACCTTCCAAGCCTACGGTGAGTGCGCCGGCGGCGTATATGCGGGCTTTCGCGCTGACTTTGGCACGATCTGAAATATAACGGACCAGTGCGACGTCATCCACGACTGGCTTGGTGTCCGGCATGACGACGAGACTGGTCACACCGCCCGCAACGGCGGCTCGAGATGCTGTTGCGAGCGTCTCCTTTTGCTCGTCGCCTGGCTCACCCGTTTTCACACGCAGATCAATTAGGCCCGGTGCGAGACAAAGTCCGCCTGCGTCGATGACTTCATTTGCATTGCCAACGGCGCCCGTAGCGCCTGGCGAAATTGCGGTAATGAAACCATCCTCGATCAGGATGCCGCCGATTTCATCCAGTCCGGATGCCGGATCCAATAGGCGCGCGTTGAAGATGGACAGGCTCATGGGCGGCCTCCTGCCAGCAAATGGAGCACGGCCTCTCGCACAGCGACGCCCATTTCCACCTGTTCTGTAATCACCGAGCGCTCACCATCAGCAATGGCACTTTCGATCTCGATGCCGCGATTCATCGGGCCGGGATGCATGACAATCGCGTCGTCCTTTGCTAGCGCAAGCCGTTCCTGTGTCAGGCCGAAATAGCGGAAGTATTCGCGGCGGCTCGGCAGATACGCGCCATCCATGCGCTCGAGTTGGAGGCGCAGCATCATCACGACGTCTGCGCCTTGAAGGGCTCTGTCGAAGTCGGATGTGGCTGAGGCGGCACCCCAGGTTTCCGTGCCCGATGGCATGAGTGTTCGCGGTGCGCACAGGTGTACTTCGGCGCCCAGCAGGTGCAGCGCCATCGTCGTAGAGCGCGCGACGCGCGAATGGACAATGTCGCCGCAGATGACGACTTTGAGCCCTTCGATCCGGCCCTTGTTGCGGCGGATGGTCAGCGTGTCGAGCAGGCCCTGAGTCGGGTGTTCATGCGTGCCGTCCCCGGCATTGATCACGGCGCAATCGACCTTGCGGGAGAGCAGCTTTGCGCCGCCCGAGGCCGAGTGCCTGACCACCAACACGTCCGGTTTCATGGCGTTCAGGGTCATTGCTGTGTCGATCAGTGTCTCACCCTTCTTCACGGAAGACTGTGCTACTGGCATCGATACGACGTCGGCGCCCAATCGGCGGGCGGCAATCTCGAAACTGCTCATCGTCCGAGTGGAATTTTCAAAGAACAGGTTCACGACTGTCTTTCCAGACAAGACCGGATCTGCCCGCTGGCCCGTCCGTGTCGCTTCGGCATAGTCGTTTGCCAGATCGAGAATATGAGTGAGATCGAGCGGGTGAAGGCCATCAATGCCCAGCAAATGCTCGTGGTCGAAGGAGTAGTGATATGCCGCCTTGCTCATGGAGGCCCTTTCGATTTTTGGCGGTTTAGGCGCGTTTCGGAGTTGGGGCAAGAGGCTCAGAGCGTGAGAAGCAGATACAGTATGGGGATCGTGACCATGGCGAGCACTGTTTCAACGGCGATCAGATTGGCCGAGAGTGCCGCATCGCCCCCCAGTTCCTTGGCGAGGATATATGAGCTGGTCGCTGTCGGGGTCGCGGCGCAGATCAGTGCGATGACAAGCGGTGTACCGGTTACGCCGAGCAGGAGGCAGAAGCCTACCGCGAAGGCTGGCAGGCCCAGCAGCCTGACGAGCGACCATGTAAGTGTGCGGGAGCCGGCGCGCTTCAGGGCGGACAGATCGACGCCCGCGCCAGCAGAGAGCAGGCCGAGGGCAAGGGCCGCGTCACCCAGGATGCGGAGGCTGTCATCGAGCAGACGGGGCAGCGTGACGCTAGCGCCCGCCAGTGCCAATCCTCCAATGCACGCGATGACGATCGGATTCTTGAACAATGCCATAAACGGATTGGGCTTTGGTCCGTGCGGAGTATCCGCGTGTGCGATCAGCGCGTAGACTGATAGAATGTTGGCGGTGGGAATCATCACGGCGGCGGCGATGGTGACGAGCGCGAGGCCCTCTTCACCGAACAGGAGGCTGCCGATGGACAGGCCGATCATCGTATTCCAGCGAACATTGGATTGGATGACAGAGCCGACGGCCGGGCCAGGCATATTGGGCAGGAAGCGGGCGAGCCATCCTATGCCACCGAGGGCGAACTGCGCGAAGATCAGCGCGGCAGCGAGTCCCCAGGGCGCTTCTTCGAATGGTGCATTGGCCAAGGTGCGAAGGATGAGCGCCGGGAAGAGCACCACATAGGAAAGGCGTTCGATGGCGCGCCAGCTATCGGTCGGAATCCAATTGCGGACAGACAGGACATGGCCGAGCGTGACGATCGCGATGACGGGCAGGAGGGCGTAGAGAAACCCTGACATCAGGTTCGAGCCAGTCTTTGAAGGGCGTCATTCAGGATTACCGCAGCAGCTGAGGCATCGATTCGCTCGGCGCGTCGTTTCCTCGAAAGGTCAGCCTCGATCATCGCATTTTCGGCTTCTACTGTTGAGAGCCGTTCATCCTGAAACAGGATTGGCACGTCGCGGCGTTTCATGATGTGCCAGGCCAGCGCGCGGACAGATTGTGCGCGTGGGCCTTCGGACCCGTCCATGTTAAGCGGAAGTCCCATGACAATGCCGACAGCCACGCGATCATCATAGAGGTGGAACAAGCGATCAAGGACAGGGGCCAGCTTCTTGCCGCGTGGAATGGTCTCGACCGGGCTCGCCAGCATCCGCAGGCCATCCGCCGACGCGATACCGAGCGTCTTCGTCCCGGGATCAATGCCGATCAGGGCGCCGGTTTTCGGGAAATGGTCAGGATCAGTTATGGGCATGAATAGCCCACATAGCGCCTTGATGCCGTGTTGCCTATGGCGTATTCGGGCGGTTCATTTTCACGCGTTGGAGTTCGCTCATGTCTGTTACCAAGGATGATGTCCGCAAGGTTGCCCGCCTGTCGCGCATTGCCGTCAGCGAACAGCATGTCGGGGAACTGGTTGGGGAATTGAATGGCATCCTCAGCTGGATCGACCAGTTGAACGAGGTTGATATTGACGGCGTGGAACCGATGACCTCCGTGGTTGAGACGACGCTGCCCATGCGTGAAGATGTCGTCACAGATGGCGATATCCAGGATCAGGTTCTGGCAAACGCACCGCGCACCGAAGATGGTTTCTTCGTTGTGCCCAAGGCCGTGGAATAAGCCAGCCGCCGCAGTGCCATCGTGCCATAAGTGCTGTACAACGCGCTTATGGAACGGCTGACAGTTCTCTACAACAGTGTGTGTCCTGTCTGTCGGGAGGGAATTTGCCATTTCGAACGGCGAACCCGAACAGGTTCAGACCTTGTCGATTATGTAGATGTTTCTCAAACACCTGATCGTTTTCGCGATCGGGGCATTTCCCTTAACGACGTTCGCCTGAAACTGCATGCTGTCTTGCCGGATGGTCACGCGGTTAAAGGATGGCCAGCGGTCGCTGAGATATGGCAGCGGACGCCCGGCTATGGATGGTTGGCCTGGCTGGGCAATCTGCCTGGGCTGAATCTGGTATCCCGCAGCCTGTATCATGTGACCGCCCACCTTCTGTGGCGCTGGAATCGGATGTCTGGCCGCTGGTAGCGATCAGATAATCTGGTCAGCGAATTCTTCGTAGTCGATCAGGATTTCTGCATCGGCAAGGATGGGGGTGCGGGCACTTAGCGTCACAGTTTGTGCAGCCGGGTCGACGGTAAAATCCGCATTGGCTTCGACACTGTGATTGCACATCGAGATCAGGCCGAATGCGACCGCGGCGCGCATTTTTCCTTGTTCATTTTCATCCACGTAGAAGACGTAATGATGGATCTGGGTGCCGCGAATGGCGGCGGTGTCATCCTGGCTGAGGACCAGGAGGGGATAGGTTGCGATCAGGTCGCCCGCTTCAAAGGAAACGGCCGCGAACAGGCCACGACCGTGAAAGGGAGATTGGCGAACCTCAACGGGTGAGGCGTATCCGGTTTTTTCCATAGGCATGATTACCACATGCCGAAGCCGCCGCCATCAGGATTCAGCGTCTTCCTCGCCAGATTCTTCTTCGGATTCTTCCGCCTTTGCCTCTGGGTCCCATGCATAGATTCCATTCACCAGGCATCTTTGCTTGGAAAAGGGCGTGGTCTCTGCGAAATCAGAAATGGAGTCGGACACGATTAGCGCGTCATGCTTTCGCAAGCAGCTGCCGGTCGCGTCCATTCCGATCCGCATTGCATCATCCAGCGGCGTACACGCGCCAAACACTTCAATCAGGAAATGGTCGCGCCCGTCACGCACCACAACTGTGTCCCGTGTTGTTTCGCCAAAACCATCAATGGTGGATGCAAAGCAGATGCTGCTCACCTCTTCGCCCAGTCGTGGATCGTCGGCATAGCGCTCGACGCCGCGTGGTCGGTCCTCTTGTGTCTCTGAAGTGGCGCAGGCCGCCAGGATAACGGGGGCAGCAAGGCTGAGCATGAGGGTACGCATGATGGGTCTCCGTTGAATTTGGCGTTGGAACCGAGCCTGCGCCACTCTCGCGCAACTGACAAGAAGGCTCACGAAGGCTTGAACTTTTGTGCCAAGCCGTCATAGCAGGCGGGCAGATTTCTTCTCAGGATGTCCGATGACCGAACTGACCAAACTTACCCTCGCCGCAGCGCTTGATGGCTTGAAAGCCAAGGAGTTTTCTTCGCGCGAGATCACCCAGCAATTCGTCGACGCCATTGAAGGCGCGCGGACGCTGAATGCCTATGTGGTCGAAACGCCGGAAAAGGCGCTCGCCATGGCGGACGCGTCCGATGCGAGACTGGCCAAGGGCGAGGGCGGCAAGCTGGAAGGCGCCCCGCTGGGGATCAAGGATCTGTATTGCACCAAGGGTGTGCGCACGACGGCGTGCAGCAACATCCTGGGTGAGTTCACCCCAACCTATGAATCCACCGTCACCCAGAACCTCTGGGATGAAGGCGCAGTCATGCTGGGCAAGCTCAACATGGACGAATTCGCCATGGGTTCCTCCAACGAGACCTCGCGGTTTGGGAATGTCATCAACCCGTGGCGCCGCAAGGGCGACAATCAAGGCCTGACACCCGGCGGCTCGTCAGGTGGGTCGGCAGCATCCGTTGCAGCAGACCTTTGTCTCGCGGCGACAGCTTCCGACACGGGCGGGTCTATCCGCCAGCCAGCCGCCTTCACAGGTACGGTCGGTATCAAGCCAACCTATGGCCGCGCCAGCCGCTATGGCATGGTCGCGTTTGCCTCTTCGCTCGATCAGGCTGGCCCGATCTCCAAGACGGTCGAGGATAGCGCCATCCTGCTGGAAGCCATGTGCAGTCACGACCCCAAGGATTCGACCTCATTGAGCGTCGAAACGCCAGACTGGCGCAGCGATGTGTCCAAGGGCGTAAAGGGCATGCGGATCGGTATTCCGAAAGAATACCGGATGGAGGGCATGTCCGACGAGATCGACAAGCTCTGGGGGCAAGGCATTGCCTGGCTGAAAGCTGCAGGCGCCGAAATCGTCGATATCAGTCTGCCGCACACGAAGTATGCGCTGCCAGCCTATTATATCGTTGCGCCTGCTGAGGCATCCTCAAACCTCGCTCGATATGATGGTATGCGTTATGGCGCGCGCGTAGCCGGGGAGAACCTGACCGCGACCTATGAAGACACGCGGGCTGGCGGTTTTGGAGCTGAAGTCCAGCGCCGCCTGATGATTGGCACTTATGTTCTTTCGTCCGGCTATTACGATGCCTATTACCTGCGTGCCCAGAAAGTTCGCACCAAGATCCTCAATGATTTTATTGAGGCGTTCGAGAGCTGTGATGCCGTACTGACGCCGACCTGTCCGAGCCCGGCCTTTGCGTTTGGCGAGAAAAGCGGCGATCCGGTCGAGATGTATCTCAATGACGTGTTCACGGTGACGGCCAACCTTGCCGGCCTGCCGGGCATCTCCGTGCCCGCTGGCCTGTCCTCAAGCGGCCTGCCCCTCGGTCTACAGGTAATCGGCAAGGCGCTCGACGAGACGGCCTGTTTCCGCGTCGGCGGCGAACTGGAACGCGCAGCAGGTTTCGTGGCCAAGGCGGAGAAGTGGTGGTAGGTTCGGGGGCATGAACATCACCCGTTTTCTCCTTCTCTTTGCTGTCCTGCTTGTCTTCTGCCTCGCCCTGATGGCGGCGATGATGGCGCAATATGGCTACAGCCTGTTTGCCCCGGAAATGCGGTCCATGCTGCTCGTGGCATTCCTCGTGGCTGGCTACGTCTCGTTTCGAATTTCCCGAATCATCGCACGCAGAAAGCGGCGACTAGAGGACCACCCCCAGCCGGGCGGTGCCGGAAAGTCAAAGCTGTCCGGCCTGTTTGGCGGCAAGAGCGCCGCGCAGACGGCGCGCGAAGCACGGGTTGCCGCACGGCGCAAGAAACTGGTCGAGGAAGGAAAGCTGGAAGACACCCCAGAACCTGAACCAGCGGCCGAAAGCGAAGGTCCTGTCCGTGTTGCCCAATCGGCCCCCATCAAGGACCGCATGGCCGCGCGTGCCGAGCGGGTGCGGCGGGCAAAAGAGTCAGGCAAGCTTGATTAGGCCTCAGGCCTTGGATGGCTTGAGTGCTCCGCCGGACTTGCTGTTTGGCCGAATGACAACCTGGTCAAATTCTACTTCTTCCGGCGCATTACCGCCGGGACCTGGTTTGTCGTCATCATCCTCATCAGAATCCCGCTGTATGACCCGCGACAAGTAGATGCCAACCCCGATCAGGCCGCCTACGGGGCCGCATTGCAGCATCATCGCGAAAATCCATAACAGGGGCATGTCAAGGTCCATATCCTGGAGAGATAGCAACATGCCGCCCAGCAGGATGGAGCCCACAGCCACGCCGCCGGCGAATCCCAAGACAAGATGTTTGAGAAAGCCGCGAACCACCGGCTTTTCATCCTCGCCCGAGGCATCCATCATCATCTTGAAAATCATTCCGGCACTCCCTTTTTCCTCCACGAGCGGAATTATTCGCCCATATCCCGAAAATTGGAAGGGTTGGCGCCTATCGAATGGTATTGACGGCTCGACAGTGCGCCGCTCCGGCGGCTAGAACAGCGCCAAATCATACTGCCAGCAGGGAACACTATGTCCGCGCGCACACCATATGTCATCAAGGGCGAAACCGGCGATTGGGAACTGGTCATGGGCCTCGAAGTCCATGCTCAGGTCTCGTCCAATGCGAAGCTGTTTTCTGGCGCGTCCACGGCGTTTGGTGCGGACCCCAACTGCAATGTGTCGCTGGTCGATGCGGCAATGCCCGGCATGCTGCCCGTGATCAACAAGTATTGCGTCGAGCAGGCTATCCGTACCGGCCTCGGCCTGAAGGCGCAGATCAACACCTATTCCCGCTTCGACCGGAAGAATTATTTCTATCCCGACCTGCCGCAGGGCTATCAGATCAGCCAGTTCGCGCACCCGATTGTCGGTGAAGGCGAAATCGAGGTGGATGTCGAGCCCGCGCATGGCGGCGATGCCTATGCTTTCCCGTGCCGCATTGAGCGGCTCCATCTGGAACAGGATGCTGGCAAGTCGATTCACGACATGGACCCGAACTCGACCTATGTGGACCTGAACCGGTCCGGCGTCGCGCTGATGGAAATCGTGTCCATGCCGGACATCCGCACACCTGCCGAAGCGGCCGCCTATGTGAAGAAGCTGCGCGCCATCGTGATCGCGCTCGGCACCTGTGATGGCGACATGGAGAAGGGCAATCTCCGCGCCGATGTGAACGTGTCGGTCTGCCGTCCGGGCCAGTATGAGAAATTCCGCGAGACCGGCGATTTCAGCCATCTCGGCACGCGCTGTGAACTCAAGAACATGAACTCGTTCCGCTTCATCCAGCAGGCCATCGAGTATGAAGCGCGCCGCCAGATCGAGATCCTTGAGGATGGCGGCTCCATCGACCAGGAAACGCGCCTGTTCGATCCGGTGAAGGTCGAGACGCGCTCCATGCGTTCCAAGGAAGACGCGCATGATTACCGCTATTTCCCGGACCCGGATCTGTTGCCGCTGGAAGTCGAGCAGGCCTGGATCGAGGAAATCCGTGCGACCCTGCCGGAACTGCCAGACGAGAAGCGCGCCCGCTTTGAAACCGATTATGGGCTGTCACGCTATGATGCGGGTGTCCTCAGCGCCGACGCCGAAAAAGCCAGCTTCTTCGAGGACGTTGCCAAAGGCCGCGATCCGAAACTTGCGGCGAACTGGGTGACGCAGGAATTGTTCGGCTATCTCAACAAGCAGGACATTGAGCTGGCCGACAGCCCCGTATCTGCCTCCAGCCTCGGCGGCCTGATCGAACTGATCGCCAATGACACGATCAGTGGAAAGATCGCGAAGGACGTCTTTGCCCGGATGATCGAAGGCGAAGGCGAAGCTTCTGACATTGTCGAAAAGCACGGCCTGAAACAGGTAACCGATACCGGCGCGATCGAGAAGATCGTCGACGACATCATGGCTGCCAATCCGGACCAGGTCGCGCAGATCAAGGAAAAGCCCAAGACGATGGGCTGGTTCGTGGGCCAGGTGATGAAGGCTTCCGGTGGCAAGGCCAATCCGAAAGCCGTCAACGATATCCTGAAAGCGAAGCTGGGGCTCTAACCCCTAGAGCTTGGACTTGATGCGATCGGCCAGCACGCCGAGTTTAGCTGTATCTGCCATTTCGCCCGAGCCATGCCGCCCGAGCGCCACATCCTTCCAGCGCGGAATGATGTGAAAGTGCAAATGGTAGACAGTTTGTCCGGCGGGGGCGCCATTGAACTGGGTCACGACCAAGCCATCGGGCGTCAAGGCAGCTTCGACAGCCTGCGCCACTTTCTGCACAGCTGCCATATAGGGGCCGAGCTTGTCGACGTGCATGTCGAGCAGGTTGCGCGCTTCCACGCCCTTCGGCACGACGAGCGTGTGACCTTCGCTCTGGGGGAACACGTCCATGAAAGCGAGTGCAGCGTCATCCTCATAGACTTTGACGGCGGGCATTTCACCGCGCAGGATCTTGGCGAAGATATTGTCGGGATCGTAGGCAGCGTGAAGAGTCATGACGAGGACGAACTTTCTAGTTTGTGTGGGGAGGGATGCCGTAGTTTCAGAAATGTGGCTCTCAGGAAGCGCCACAGGACAAATAACGAGAGCCAGTCGAGCATGAACAAGGCGGCCACAGCCCAGGCGCGCCAATATTTTCTCCGTACCGGATCCGGGGCTTCCCCCGTCGCTTCTACGAGACGGTCCTCCGCGGTTTCGACCATTTCCCGGAGATATGCCTTCGCGTCTTCCAGTTGCGATGTCGGAAGCCGGACAGGGATTCCCCCAAGGGCCGGAACCAACAGCCAGTTCACGGTCGCATGATTGTAGTTGTCGATAGAGGCGTCGAACCCTGCATACTGCAACGCTGCACAGACGATGAGGGCCTCTTCGACCCGGCCATAGTTCCTGAGGACGGCAGACTCGCTCATTCGCCCTTCTTAAAGGGTGTTCGTTCGGTGAGATAGCCCATGTCGGATTCTACCGCTTCGCGTTCGCGCTCCAGATAGTCGGCTATGGCGTGGCGAAGGCCGGGATGGGCTATCCAGTGGGTGGAATGGGTGGTGACGGGCGTATAGCCACGGGCCAGCTTGTGTCCGCCCTGAGCACCTGCTTCGACGAAAGCCAGCTTGCGCTCGATGGCGTAGTCGATGGCCTGATAGTAGCAGGTCTCGAAGTGCAGCATTGATCTGTGCTCGGTACACCCCCAGTAGCGGCCATAGAGTGTGTCGGAGCCGATTAGATTCATGGCACCGGCAATCGGCGCTCCGTCTGACATGGCGAAGATAAAGAGGAGATCGTCGGCCATCCGTTCTCGCAAGAGTGAGAAAGTGTCTCGGGTCAGATAGGGCGAGCCCCATTTGCGCGTGCCCGTGTCCATGTAGAATATGTAGAACGCATCGAGATGAGCTTCGGTAATGTCGTCGCCCCGCAGGTGGACAAAGTCCAATCCTTCCTGCGCCTTTGCGCGTTCCTTCCGAAGATTCTTTCGCTTGGACGAGGAGAGGTCGGCAAGGAAATCATCGAACGAGCCATAGTCGCGGTTCTGCCAGTGGAATTGCTGGTCGGTGCGCAACAGCAGGCCCGCCTCCGACAGCATTGTGGCTTCTGCCGGTGAAGCGAAATTGATGTGCAATGAAGATAGCTCGTTCTGCTCGGCCAGTTGGATCGCGCCGGACAGGAGCGCCGTCTGCAGGCGTATTTCATCGGGGCCCGGACGCACAAGCAGGCGACGACCGGTTACCGGCGTGAAGGGCACGGCCCCAAGCAGTTTGGGATAATAGGCTCCGCCTGCGCGCTCATAGGCGTCGGCCCAGGATTGGTCGAAGACGAATTCGCCGCGTGAGTGGGTTTTGCCATAGAGCGGCATCGCAGCCTTGAGTCGGCCAGTTGCGTCGCGGATCAATACATGACGCGGCATCCAGCCCGTATTTGGAGTGGCCGCGCCAGACGTTTCCATCGCGTCCAGGAATTCCCATTTCAGAAAGGGATCGAAGCGTACCCCGGCTGGATTGGCGACCGCGTTCCATTCCTCCGGATCGACCTCCGCCATGGCTGAGGCAAAACTCAATTTCAGCGCGGTGTCATCCATGCTCTGAATCTAGGGCAAGGCGTAGGCCGAGACCAGTCCCGGAGCGAGATGTTCGAAGATGATGGCCACATTTTCATGAACGGCCAGCCGAACCTCATCCAGCGTCCGTACCGTCCAGCACACAATCGGGAGGTCTTCCGGTACGCGTTTGCGGATGCCATCGACGTCCGCGATGTTGATGGCAATGTAGTCAATGCCGTCTGACAATGCGCGTTGAAGAATTGTTTCGAACTCGGATGTGCCAATCTTGTGGGACGGTCCAATGAGCTGACCGCGCATCACGTCCGATGGGAGGGCCCGTACCGCCTCTTCCGAAAAGCTCATCGCCGCTGCGCGTCCTGCATAGTTCTGAAGCAGCGCACCGGTTCGGCGGCCGAGATCTGCCGGGTCCGTGCGTCCGTCCAGCTTCATTTCTGTCAGCAGGGGCAGCTTGTGTGGCCAGCTTGCAAGCAGGCGTTCGAAGGTCGGCAAGCCATGGATTCCGGCGATCATTATGTCCTGCAGGTCGTCCGACGTAAGATCCTCTACACGGTCAGGGCGCCCGGCAAGGCGGTCCAGTGTGTCATCATGGAAAACGACAAGGTTTCCATCTAAATCGGGGCGGATATCGAACTCCATGCCGAGCCCGTACTGTGCCGCCGCATCAAAGGCCGCCATCGTATTCTCAGGTGTTTTGCGTCCGGACCACAGGCCTCTATGTGCGTAGGCGAAGTCCGTGAGCGTGAATGCCTGTGCCATCTAGTCGGCAATTTCGAAGATGCCATCGACTTCCACGGCGACGCCCAGAGGCAGTTCGGGGCATGACACAGCCGATCGGGCATGACGGCCGGCCTCGCCGAATACGTCGACCATAAGATCTGAACATCCATTGATGACTTGCGGGATGTCAGTGAAGCCGGGCGCGACGTTCACAAAGCCGCCGAGTTTTACCACGCGCTTGATACGGGACAGGTCGCCAATGGCAGCTTTGCACTGGGCGATCAGGTTGATCCCACAGAAGCGGGCGGCCTGCTGACCTGCGGAGAGTTCCATGTTCTCGCCGAGGCGTCCCTTGATGAGGCCGTCAGCGGATGCGCTGACCTGACCGGACACGAACAGCATGTTGCCGCTGATGACATAGGGGACATATGTGGCGACCGGTTTCATGGGTTCCGGCAGTTCGATGCCGAGTTCATCAAGACGGGTTTCGGGGGTCGACATGGCGCGCTCCTTGAAAATGGTGTTGCGTTTTCACTAGACCGCCAAGGGGCGGGGCGCAAACGCCGTTCACCGGGGCGCGTTCTTCACCCGCGCTGACCGGCCTGTGATCACGGCTTCGGCGCCGAACTTCTGCCGGGCCAGGTCCGACGCGCGCTCTGCCGCCGCGCGCTTCGCGACGAGAGGGTCGAGCAGGTCGACAGCGTCCGAGCGATGCTCTGACAGGTCGGAAATACCAACTCCGATGAGACGAAAGCGTGTCCGGCCATTGGTTTCCTTGGCCAGCAACACTTTGGCATTCCGAAACAGGGTCTGGGCCAGCTGGGTGGGCTCTGACAGGGACATGCGCCGCGTAAGGGTCCGGAACTCAGCGGTCTTGAGTTTGAGCGTGATGACATTGCCGACAAGGCCCGTGGCCTTGGCACGGTCTGCCGTTTTTACGCAGAGGCGCCAGAGCTGGTCTTCCAACCAGGCCGGGTCTGACATGTCGTCATTGAACGTGGTCTCGGAACTGACCGACTTGCGCTCCTCATCATTCCGGACCGGCCGGTTATCGATGCCATGCGCCCGATTCTTCAGCCACATTCCGGTCTCGCCATAGCGCCCGATCAACTGTTTCAACTCCGTCCGTTGGAGGTCTTCGATCGTATCGTACCCATCCCGGGTCAGTTTCTGGGCCAGTTTCGGGCCCACGCCATGAATGAATCCAATGGGTCTCGGTGCGAGTAAGGCTTCGGCTTCGTCTGCGCCGATGACGGCAAAACCTCTCGGCTTGTCCAGTTCGCTTGCGGTCTTGGCCAGGAATTTGTTGGTCGACAGGCCTATCGAGACAGTGATCCCGATATCGCGCTCAATCTCTGCTGCAAGCCGGGCGAGGGACACGGCCGGCGGCGCCTTGTGAAGGGTGCCCGTGCCGCTGAGGTCCAAATAGGCCTCGTCGACCGAGACGGGCTAAATCATGGGCGTCAGCGCCTGCATCTTTTCGCGCATCTGGTGGGCGGCGAGCCGGTACTTTTCGCCATTCGGCTTGATCACGACGGCGTCCGGGCAGGCCTTGAGCGCCTTGAACATCGGCATGGCCGAGCGGACGCCATAGAGACGGGCGATGTAACAACACGTAGATACGACTCCCCTTTTTCCGCCGCCCACAATGACTGGCCGGTCTTTCAGGGAGGGATCGTCGCGTTTTTCGATGGCTGCAAAGAAGGCGTCGCAATCGAGATGAGCGATGGCCAGCGTTGTGATGTGTTTATTGCGGATTACACGATGCCGCCCGCAGCGAGGGCAGGCGTCGCTGTCGTCGTCTGAAAGGTGAAAACAGTCTCTGCAGAGCGTGTACATGGCCCCGTGTTCATGCCATGTTCCGGCGCCCGCGGCAATCAATGGGACGCAAACACGTAAACCAGTGTTAACGATTTCGGGTGTAGCTGGCAAAAGAGCTCTTAGAATCGTCCCGAATCAGAGGCACCAACTCAATCATGACGAAGTCGCACACCAGGAAAGTTCTGGTTGTTGAGGATAACGAACTCAACATGCGCCTTTTCTGTGACTTGTTGGACGCTTTCGGTTTTGAAACCTTCCAATGTCGCGATGGTGCCAAGGCTGTCGAGATTGCACGCCAGGAACTGCCGGACCTCATCATCATGGATATCCAGCTGCCGGAAGTTTCAGGTCTCGACATCACGCGATGGCTCAAGGACGATGACAAGGTCGCGCACATTCCGGTTCTGGCCGTCACGGCATTTGCCATGCGCGCGGATGAGCAGCGGGTTCGTGAAGCTGGCTGTGAGGGGTACCTTTCCAAGCCCATCCAGATTGCAACCTTCATCAAGGCGGTTGAGGCATTGATGCCCAAGGAGGCAGCGTGACAGCACGCGTCCTCGTCGTAGATGACATCGAAGCGAACCGACGCCTCCTGCAAGCCAAGCTGGAGGCTCAATATTATACGGTCATGCTGGCTGAAAACGGGATCGAGGCGCTCAGCATGGTGGAGCGTAGCGAGCCTGACATTATCCTTCTGGACGTGATGATGCCCGGTATGGACGGGTATGAAGTTTGCCGCCGCCTGAAGGAAAACCCTGCCACTGCGCATATACCCGTCGTCATGGTTACGGCCCTGAATGATGCCGAGGATCGCGTCCGGGGCCTGGACGTCGGGGCGGAAGACTTCCTGACCAAGCCGGTTGATGACTTTGCCTTGATGGCGCGTATGGGGGCCATCACCCGATATAATGCTGTTGCGTCAGAGCTTCGCCAACGTCAGGCCAGCGGCCTGCGAGCGGGCATTGATGGCGACGAAAGTCTCAACGTCAAAGACCAGCCAGCACGCCTCTTCGTGGTGGACGACAATCCCAGATCATCGTCGCGCGTCGCTGAAACCCTGCGGTCTGGTGGTCATACGGCCATTACACTGCTGGAGGCGGGCGGCATGAAAGGGTTGAATGAGCTTGGCGTGGATATTCTCGTCCTGTCCATGCTCAGTGATCGTTATGACGCCCTGAAACTCTGTGCGCACTTCAAGATGAATGAAGCGACACGCGCGATTTCAATTCTGTTGATTTGCGATCCGGATGATCGGCCGAGGGCTGGAAAAGGTCTTGATCTGGGTGCAAGCGACGTCATTTTTGCACCCGTCGACAAGCAGGAATTGCTGGCTCGTGTCCGGACGCAGGCACGGCGAACCCGCTATATCGAGGCATTGAGAGACCGCGTGGATCGTGGTCTTGAATTGTCGGTCATCGATCAACTCACCGGCCTCTACAATCGTCGGTACATGAACAACCAATTGGAACAATTGATTCAGCGCTCCCAGATGGGCGGACGACCCGTATCGGTGGTTATGGCCGACATCGACCATTTCAAAGCAGTGAACGATACATATGGTCATGATGTCGGAGATGAAGTCCTGCAAGAAGTGGCCAAGCGCCTGAAGGTCAATAGCCGCGTCATGGATGTGGTCTGTCGCCCGGGTGGCGAAGAATTCATGGTCATTATGCCAGATACGCCGGGTGATCTCGCTTGCGCAGCAGCCGAGCGAATCCGCCGATCTGTCGCGGCTGAGCCATTCATTGTGAATAGTGGTGCGCGCGAAATTTCCATTACGCTCAGCGCTGGCGTTTCCACCATTAACGGCGCTCATGATACGATTGCTGATCTGACCAAGCGCGCGGATACGGCGCTCTATCAAGCCAAGTCTGCTGGCCGGAACAGAGTGGAAAGTCTTGCTGCCTGATTGACTTGAGCCGCCGCCCGTCGCAAGGCGCTGCTCATGAATGACCGGTTCTCGGCGTTTCGCCATTCTTCCTATCGCAGATACTTCCTGTCTCGCTTCATGACATCGCTTGCGGCGCAGGTCGTTTCTGTCGCCGTGGCGTGGCAGATGTATGATGTTACCCAGAACGCGGCGCTTCTCGGTTGGATCGGCCTTGTCCAGTTCCTGCCAGCCCTGTTGTTGGTCGTGGTGACAGGTGTCGCATCGGACCGGCTCGGTCGCCGGAATGTCATGGGAGCCTCAGTCAGCGTCGAACTGGTATGCGCCGGGGTGATTTTGGCGCTCGCGCTGACGGGACGATTTGATCCTCTGATCGTTCTCGCGACCCTCACTGTCTTTGGCGTCGCACGCGCATTCTATACGCCTGCTTCGTCGAGTCTTGCGGTCAATTTGGTGCCGCGTGATGACTTCGCCAATGCTGTGGGCTGGCTTGCATCATCCTGGCAGGCGGCGTCGATCCTCGGGCCTGTGGCAGGTGGCTTGCTATATGGTGTCGGGGCGGGGTTTGCGTATGGAACGGCTGTCAGCCTGTTTGCCATATCGGCCATCCTGATTTTCTCGATCCCGAAACCTCCCCAGCGTATCGAGCGCGAGCCAACGACACTCAGCGTGCTGTTGGGCGGGTTCAAATATGTGTTCAATCAGAAAGTTGTGCTGGGCGCGATCTCTCTGGATTTGTTCGCTGTGTTGCTGGGCGGCGCCGTGGCGTTGCTGCCGATCTATGCGCGGGACATATTGGAAATTGGTGAAGAGGGGCTTGGCTTGTTGCGCGCGGCGCCCGGCATTGGCGCACTCATTATGCTGGCGATCATCACGGCGTTTCCGATCAAGGACCATGCCGGCCTGATACTATTCGTGTCGGTCGCGCTCTTCGGGATTTCCACCGTCGTGTTCGGGTATTCGAATGTCGTCTGGCTATCCATCGTCGCGCTGATCTTCGTTGGAGCCTTCGACATGGTGTCGGTCTATATCCGCGAAGTTCTCCTGCAGCTCTGGACACCTGACCAAGTGCGCGGGCGGGTCAATGCCGTGAACTCGATTTTCCTGGGCGCGTCCAATGAACTGGGCGAGGCGCGGGCCGGATTCATGGCCGCCAAATGGGGCGCCGTCTTCACGGTCGTAGCGGGCGGCTATGCGGCCGTCGGCGTGGCTGCGGCTTGGTCAGTCCTGTTCCCCGGTATCCGCAAGACACGAGACCTGCATCATGGCGTGCCGGAAGAATAGGCAACAAAAAACCCGCTCTAGTGGAGCGGGCTTTTCGAACAATGCATGAAAAACAAGGATCTTACTTGATCTTGCCTTCCTTGAATTCGACGTGCTTCTTCGCGACCGGGTCGTACTTACGCTTGACCATTTTTTCGGTCATGTTGCGTGGGTTTTTCTTCGTCACGTAGAAGAAACCGGTGTCGGCCGTCGAATTGAGGCGGATCTTGATGGTGGCTGGTTTGGCCATGACGAATGCTCGCTTGTGTTAGCGTCTGAAACTGGAAAGCGGCTTAATGGAGATGTGCGCGTCGGAAGTCAAGCGCCATTGCTGCTAGAGGCGGTCGGTCGAATGTCCGCTGCGGGTCCAGCGCAGGAAGGGCGGGCCCCGATTCAGCGACGGCTTGTCCAGTCTTTCCTCGATTTCCCCCAGCATGAACCGGGTGACATTAGGCAAATCGAGCGCCAGTGCGTCTTTCAGGGTGACCCATTGCAGGTCAGACAATTCCGCGCCGTCGACGGGCGGACGCTCATCAATCAGAGCATCTTCGGCGTTCGCCATGAAGAATCGCGCGTCGAATCGCTTCGGTCGATAGGGCGGCGTGATGGCTCGGCCGATGAAGGTCAATGGGGACAGGTGAGGCGCTGCGTCGAGTTCATGAAAAGGTTTCCATCCGATTGGGTGCCTGTCTGGCATCTCGGCGTCGCGCGCCACCAAGAGGCCGGTTTCCTCGAATGTTTCGCGTATGGCTGTCAGGGCGAAGGCACGCGGCTTGCGGCGCGTCTGGATGCGCAGGAGACGTTCCTGCTGGGCGTCCAGTTCGCAATAGGAGACGGCCTTGCCATCCTGTGGGTCCACACGGCCACCGGGGAAGACGTATTTGTCTGGCATGAAGGCATGACGCGCCGAGCGCTTACCCATCAGGACGCGAGGTTCGGCGGCGTCCCGGCGGACCAGTATGAGTGTGGCGGCGTCTTTCGGGCGGGGACTGCGTTTGCGAGTCTCGATGACATCGCCATCATCTTCCTTGTCAAATGCGGAGCCCATCAGCGTATCTGAGTGCGGATTCGAATTCATGTCCAAACTATTTCCGGCTCTTGCGCTTGTGCTTGGGCAGCGTCTTCTTGTTGAACTTCCCTTTGCCGGGGCGCTTACCCGTTGGCTTGCCGGGGCCGGTCTTTCTGCGCGGGGGACGACCGCGGCCTGTATCATGGCGCTCGCGTGCCTCCCGGCGCCCTTCCGGGGCTGGCATCGGGTCGGATAGCATTTCGAGCAGGAGGCCACCTTGAAGAGGGGTAACCTCTTTCAGCTTCACCCGAACGATCTGACCGAGACCATAGGTCTTGCCTGATCCCCGCGCATAAATCTGCATGGCGGTGTCATCATGCACCCAATAATCATCGGAGATAGATGAAATCGGGACGAACCCGTCTGCACCTGAGCCAGCCAGCGCGATGAATAGCCCTGCGCCAGTGACGCCCGTGATGCGTCCCTCAAATTCACTACCAACTCGATCCGCAAGGAAAATGGCAAGGTAGCGGTCGGTGGCCTCGCGTTCAGCGGCCATGGAACGGCGCTCGGTATCTGAGATGTGCTGAGCCATCTCCTCCAGCCGTACCGACATGTCCTTGGACAGGCCGTCCGGGCCGAGCCCGAGTGAAGCGATCAGCGCGCGGTGCACGATCAAGTCAGCATAGCGCCGGATCGGTGAAGTAAAGTGCGCGTAGCGGATAAGGTTCAGGCCGAAATGGCCCAGATTCTCTTCCGAATAGATCGCCTGAGCCTGTGTGCGTAGCACCATCTGGGTGACCATCTGGTCGTAATCGCCATCGCGGATTTCGCCAAGCAGACGGTTGAAATTCTCGGTCTGCGGGCGCTGGCCGATATTCCATTTCATGTCGATGGTCTGCAGGAATTCGGCGAAGGCGGCGATCTTCGCATCTGTGGGCGTGTCGTGGACACGATAGATCAGCGGGCTTTTCTGCTTTTCCAGGGTTTCAGCGGCTGCCACGTTCGCCTGGATCATGAATTCCTCGATCAGGCGGTGGGCGTCGAGGCGTTCCTTGGTAATGATGCCTTCGATTTCGCCATCCTCGGAAAACACGATGCGACGCTCGGGCAGGTCGAGATCCAGCGGAGAGCGATCGTCCCGTGCCTTGGAAAGCGCTGCATAGGCGCCCCAGAGCGGCTTCAGGACGGTTTCCAGCATGTCGCCAGCCTTGCCGCCCGGCTTGCCGTCAATCGCCGCCTGAGCCTCCTCATAGGAGAGCTTGGCTGCTGACTTCATCATGCCGCGAATGAAACGGTGCGAGCGCTTGGAGCCCGACTTGTCGAAGATCATCTCTACCGCCATGCAGCGGCGCAGCTCGCCCTCGCGCAGGGAGCATTCATCCGCTGACAGTTCAAACGGCAGCATCGGGACCACGCGGTCCGGGAAATAGGTCGAGTTGCCGCGCTTCAGCGCTTCGCGATCGAGCGGCGAGTCTGGCGTGACGAACGCCGCCACGTCGGCGATGGCGACGATCACGCGCCAGCCATCATCCAGCTGTTCGGCGAATACTGCGTCATCATGGTCGCGCGCATCATGCGGGTCGATGGTGATGAGCGGGGTTTTTGTCAGGTCCTCACGCTCCGCCGCAGCGGGTTTTGGATTGCGGGCCTGTTCCAGCGCCGCTTCAGGGAAGTCGACCGGGATGCCATGGGCATGAATGGCCAGCAGGCTGGCTGAGCGGGGATCGCTGATATGGCCGATCACTTCGCGGATCACGCCGAGATTGGGACCATATTGCCGGCGGCCCTGTGGCTTGGGCGTTGTGACCACGAGATCGCCATCCTCGGCACCATTGCGGTCAGCTTCCTGAATCAGGAATTCGCGGCGCTCCTTGCGATTGGCCGGGGTAACCTTGCCGCCGCGGGGGCCTTGCGAATACATGCCAACGAGCGAATTGGTCAGCTGTTTTTCCAGCACGGTCAGGGCCCGGGCCTGCCAGTCGCCATCGACCTGGGTGATCTTGCACAGGGCGCGGTCGCCTTCGCCGGGCTCGGTGGCCTCACCCTTCTGCTTACCGGACAGGCCGGAATAGATGATGTCCGGCCCAAACGGACCATTGTCGCCAAGCGCCTTGCCGATCAGATCGCCATTTTCGTCGGTATGGGTGAATTGGACAACGCCAGTCGAAGGGGGGCGATCCGCCTGGGACCAAGCGCGTTTGCCTGTCCGTTCCAGCGTGCCATCGGCCTCCAACTCCTTCAGGATTTCGCGCAGTACGGCGCGTTCGCGCCCTTTTACGTGCAGGCCGCGGGCAATGTCCTGTTTGGTCGTTGCGTTCGGATTGTCTCGAATGAAATCGAGCACCGTTTTCTTATCTGGGAAACTCATACCGCCTATATAGGGGGACTCGCAGAAAAATGCGCGGGGCTTTTATGCAGCCAGTCTAATCGGAAAAAAACGATCTTAATAATATACGAGCGCACGCCACAGCATTGTCGGTAGTGTCACCGAAAACTTCTTTTGTTTTTTCAAGCCTGCCAGTCCGTATATATACTTGGCATGCATAATTGTGCTCAGAGTGCTTATACGGTTCACTTACCTGAACCTGAATACAAGGCCATTCCGATGTATGCTCAGTATTCAAGGAATAAACCTCTGGAAATCGCTTCTACACTTCCGCTCACAATTCCCATATGCGTTTATAGCTGCTGAGTAGCAAGAGGCACGTGACGCTGGGTCGGGATGAATTCGGCAATAGGCCACTGCCGAATTATACCAAAAGTCGCAATCCTTTTCACAATGCAGGTAGTCAGGGGTGCCATAACCGAATCCCTGACCGTTATTTGTCCGCAGGTTTATTACGTCTTCGTTGAAGAACCTGTCCAACATATCATCGGTAGACCAACTGAAATCATCTTCTGGCGGTCAGTTGAGTCCCAAACATACAGTTTGCGACATAGCGGGTGCGGGTGTTGCGCAAAGAAGTAGCGATATAATTGTGGCGCGGATGAGTTGGCTAGG
This sequence comes from Hyphomonas sp. UBA3195, assembly GCF_002366485.1. Classification (NCBI taxonomy): domain Bacteria; kingdom Pseudomonadati; phylum Pseudomonadota; class Alphaproteobacteria; order Hyphomonadales; family Hyphomonadaceae; genus Hyphomonas; species Hyphomonas sp. UBA3195. The sequence continues at coordinate 15,135 of NZ_DEXB01000045.1, read as the reverse complement.
TGGCATGTTTCCCTCCAAATTTTGAATAATTTATCGGGGAAACGAAAAATAGTTTAAATAGAAATTTGAGAATGTTTTGTGATCATCCTAGATCATTCTCCGCTGCTGGCACGTAGGCTAGTGTGCAATTCTGCCTATCGAAGGCTGCATTATTACGGGGCTTCCGGCAGTGACATCACGTCTACGGGTGTAAGGGCGAAGGATCCGGCGTGTGCGCCCCATGTGCCGACCAGAACTTCATAGTGCAGGTGGCGCGGTATCAGGTAGCTGGCCGTATTCCCCATAGTACCAAGATATTGGCCGGTTGTGACCAGATCGCCTTCCCGCGTGTCTGCGAACCCTTCGAGATGCGCGTAGCGCGTAAACACGCCGCGGCCATGCTCCAGGACGATCATGTTGCCATAATCGCGTCGGTATCGCTGCCGGCGAATCTTGCCATCGGCGGCGGCAAATACGGGCACCGGATCCAGGCTGTAGAAGTCCAGGCCTTTGTGAAGGCCACCGTTCCGGGGGCCGAAGACGGAAGACAGGCATCCGCCGCCGACTGGGGCGGTGGCAAGCCGTATATGGCCCTCCGCCAGCACAAAGCGCTTATAGTCGGTGACTACGAGGTCTTGATCGACATTCGCTCCAATGCTCGGCGCCATCCCCTTGCACGCCGTCAGCGTATCCAGAAACCCCGTCGGGCTTGGCGCAAGCGACATGAGCGTTGGCGGGATATCCGGGGCCGGAGACGGGCGCGGGATTTCCTCCAGATCGATCACTTCAGACGGTCGATCCAAGGCCGCAATCGTCTTGTCCAGTTCTTGGGCGATCAGAACCGAGGCGAGCGTAACCGCTCCCAAGAATGCCAATTTCTCTAAAACAGGCATGATGCAACCCCTAATTCCGCGAGGCAGGAACAGTAAACCATTGGCAGGCCAATCCCTCAACCGGAGGCCGACCGAAAGTGTTCCGGTGACCGTCGATTGAGCTCATTGCCTTATGGATTAATCCTTTTTTGCGGCGGGTGCTTTCTTCTTCGCCGGTGCCTTCTTCTTGGCAGGGGCTTTTTTCTTGGCGGGAGCCTTCTTGCCGCCCTTGGATGCCTTGGCGTTGATCAGCTCGATGGCCTGTTCCAGTGTGACCACATCCGGCGTCACGTCCTTGGGCAGGGTCGCATTGGTCTTGCCATGCTTCACATATGGCCCATAGCGGCCTTCGAAGACTTCGATTGCGCCGCCATCCGGATGATCGCCGAGAGTTTTCAGAGCGGCGGCTCCGCCACGGGCTCCCTGTTTGGCGCGTTTGTCGGCGATCAGTGTAACGGCGTGGTTCAGACCGATGGTGAAGACATCGTTCGGATCCTTGAGGTTCGCATAGGTCTTGCCATGCTGAACATAGGGGCCGAAGCGACCGAAATTGGCGAGGATCGGTTCGTTGTCTTCCGGGTGTTTGCCAACTTCGCGGGGCAGCATCAGCAGTTCGACAGCGCGGTCGAGCGTGATGTCCTGCGGGTTTTCCTTCTCGGCCTTGGTCAGGGAGGCGCGCTTGGGCTTCTCGCCATTCGCCATCTCGACATAGGGGCCGAACCGGCCGGTCTTGAGATAGATCATCTCGCCTGTGTCGGGGTGCAGGCCCAGCTCGTTGCCGTCCGGATTGATCGCCGCGGCAGCGTCGCCATCGGCGCTGAACTGGCGGGTGAACTTGCACTCAGGATGGCGTGAACAGCCGACAAAAGCGCCAAAGCGGCCCAGCTTCATCGAAAGCTCGCCTTCCTTGCAGAGCGGGCACTGGCGCGGGTTCTCGATCGGATTGCCGTCCGCATCCTGGCGCGGGAACACATAGGCTCCGAGTTCCTCGTTGAGAACGTCCAGAACCGCTGAGACACGAAGGTCTTTCGTCTCGTCGATATCGGCGGCGAATTGCTGCCAGAATTCCTTCAGAAAGGCTTTCCAGTCGAGCTTGCCATCCGAGATAATGTCGAGCTTCTCTTCGAGCCCGGCGGTGAAATCATATTCCACATAGCGCCGGAAGAAGTTCTCAAGGAACGCCGTCACGAGGCGTCCCTTGTCCTCGGGGATCAGCTGTTTCTTCTCGATACGGACATAGTCGCGATCTTCCAGCGTGGAGAGGGTCGACGCATATGTAGACGGGCGGCCGATGCCGAGCTCTTCAAGCTTCTTGACCAGCGAGGCTTCCGTGAAGCGTGGTGGCGGTGTGGTGAAGTGCTGGCTGGCCTCGGCCTTCAGCAGGTCCGCATGCTGGCCTTCTTCCATCTTGGGCAGGCGATTTTCGTCATCGTCGCCATCATCGCCTTCATCGCGACCTTCGGTGTAGAGCTTGATATAGCCATCAAACACCAGGACCTGACCGGTCGAGCGCAGGACCGCGCGCTTGTCCTTGGAGGTCATGTCGATGGTGGTGCGCTCGAAGCGGGCGGTTTCCATTTGGGAGGCGACCGCGCGTCGCCAGATGAGCGTGTAGAGTTTCTTCAGGTCGCCATCGCCATGATAATCTTCCGGGCGAAGGTCGAAATTGGTCGGCCGGATGGCTTCGTGCGCTTCCTGGGCGTTCTTGGCCTTCGAAGAATAGCGGCGGGTCTTTTCCGGCAGGTAACGCGCGCCATAGTTCGACTGGATCATGGACCGGGCTGCCGCATAGGCTTCCTCGGCCATGTTTACGCCATCGGTACGCATGTATGTGATGCGACCTTCTTCGTACAGCTTCTGGGCGGCCTGCATCGTCCGCTTGGCGTTGAAGCCGATCTTGCGGGAGGCTTCCTGTTGCAGCGTGGACGTGATGAAGGGTGGGGGCGGATTGCGCTTGACCGGCTTGGCCTCAACCGAGGTGACGGAATAGCCGCCGATCTGGACAATTTCCAGCGCCTTGTCGGCGTCGCCCTTGTTGCCCAGCGTGAACTTTTTCAGCGTTTCGCCGTCGAGACTATAGAGGCGCGCTTCGAAGTCGGTGCCGTCTGGGGCGCGCAGGTTAGCCGCCACATTCCAGTACTCTTGCGGCCGGAACATCTCGATCTCGTTCTCGCGGTCGCAAACGATGCGCAGTGCCACAGACTGGACGCGGCCAGCCGACCGGCTACCCGGCAATTTGCGCCACAGGACCGGCGACAGGTTGAAGCCGACCAGATAGTCGAGTGCGCGGCGCGCCAGATAGGCATCGACCAGTTCGCCATCAATCTGGCGGGGATGTTCCATTGCGGTCGTGACTGCATTCTTGGTGATCGCGTTGAAGACGACACGCTCGACTGGCGTGTCCTTCTTCAGGGCGCGGCGCTTGCGCAAGGCTTCTACGAGGTGCCAGCTGATGGCTTCGCCTTCGCGATCGGGGTCGGTCGCGAGGATCAGCGTGTCGGCTTCTTTCAACGCCGCTGCGATCTCGGAGATACGCTTGGACGATTTGGAATCTGCCTCCCACACCATCGCGAAATCATCGTCGGGATCGACCGAACCATTCTTGGAGGGAAGGTCACGGATATGCCCGTAGGACGCCAGGACCTTATAGTCCTTGCCGAGATACTTGTTGATGGTTTTCGCCTTTGCGGGCGACTCGACGACGACAAGTTTCATGCGCTTACCTCTTTAAGGCGGCGAGAGATGGGGTCGGGAGACAGGCCCTGTCAAGGCCGGGTTGTGATTAGCCGTCTTCCCGATAGGCGATGATGGTGAGCGTGCAGAACAGCACAAAGAGTGGCGGGCTCCATGCTGCGATCACAGGGGGCGCTGCACCTGTTGCCCCGAGGCTGGAAGAGAATTGAGTGAAGAAATACAGCCCGACCGCTGCGAGCGACCCAATGGCCAGAAGCTGTGAATTTCCACCCATTCGCTGCAGGCGCAGGCACACAACGGCGCCGATCAGCGCCATCGCCACAAACAGGGCCGGCAGGGCCATGAGCGCGTTGAGGCGCATCTTGTAGCGCGAAGCGTCCAGGCCGGCGGCTTGGGTCTGGCGAACGAAATGCGGCAATTGCCAGAAGCCAATCGTGTTGGGAGATGCAAATTTATCGAGCAGCGTCACCGCGTCCAGTGTCGTGGGGATGGCGAGATTTTCCTTGAACTCGGGTGGAGCGTTCGGAATATTTTCGATTACGCCTTCAAGCTGCCAGAAGCCATTGCGCAGAATCGCACTATCCGCGTCGATCCGGCGGGCAAAGGCGTAGTCATTGGTCGGTCGCCCATCTGCGTAGAGGCGCTCTTCCTGAATCATCTTCACATCCTGAAGATTCACCCCGCCTTCGGCGACGCGCTTGGCGTGAATGACAATCTGGTTGGTTTCGTCACCCTGGCGCAACCAGATGCCTGTATCGGAAACCGAAAGGGTCGGACGGCCTTCATTGAGCAGGCGGTCGCGCGTCTGCTCAAAGGACTCGGTCAGTTTCGCCGCAAACGGATTGAGCACCATCATTGTGAACAGGCCGAGGACCACGCCGAGGACCATGACCGGGGTCAGGAAGCGCCACGCCGAAATGCCGCTGGCGCGGATGATGGACAATTCCGACCGACGATTGAGCCGGGTGAAGGCCATCATGGAGGCGATCAGCAGCGCAAAGGGCAAGGTTTGTTCGACAATTTGCGGCAGTTTCATCAGGGACAGGTTGAGCGCGCCAAGAATGCTGAGGCGTACATCGCCGCCCACTGTGCGCAGTTGCTCGACCACATCGATCATGAGAATGGCCAGCAGGAGGATGCCGAGCACAAGGGCCAGTCCCATGAGGCATTCCTTCAGGATGTATCTCTGTATCTTGGAAAATAGAGGCATCAGCTGGTGGCTCCGGTCGGGTTCCGGAATAACTCAAGTGGTGGGCGATCGACCTTGCCGAGGTGGCGCCCTCTCGCAAAATAAATATAGCTGAGGATTGCAATGATGCCGAGCGGGACGAGCCATTGCAGCACATTGAGCGCCGGATCATTCGCGGCGGCCGATTGCAATACCAACTGCACAATCAGAACGCCGATGGCACCACCGGTCGCCCAGCCAATCCGCTTGCTGTAGCCCTTGCGGCTGAAATCCCCGCCGAGCACAGCAAATATGGCCAGCAGCGTCATGACGATGTTCAGCAGGGGTGTGGTCAGGCGACTGTGCGCTTCCGCCAGCAGGGAGTCTATTTCCTTGAGTTCGAAATAATTGGTTCGGTCCACGAAGAACAATTCATAGAGATATTTGTCCGATGCCTTCAGGACGAGGTCTGAGTCCTCTTTCATGAAGTCAGTCAGATCGAACAAGTATTGGTCGAATTCCAGGATCGATAGCTGGTTGTTTGCGTCGAGCTGTTGGCTGGTCGCATCCCGCAGCAGGAGTGTTGGGCTGCCTTCGACTTCAATCAGCGCGGCGCTGCGCGCGAGAATGTCAGTGGGGTTCTCCGGATCGGTCATGTCGGAGATCAGCACGCCACGCAGTTCGCCGCCGGCCTGTTCCCGTGCATAGAAGGTCAGCCGGTCCCCATTGGAGGTAAACTGACCGGGCCGGATCAAGGCGGCAGCCAGATCGGCGCGCGCCGTCGCCACGGTTTCGCGCATGGCACGTTGAGCGGCGGGCTGGACCCAGAGGTTCACGGTCAGGTGTGCGACGAGACAAAGCACGGCGAGCCGCATGATCGGTGAAGCGATCTGCCAGCGGGTCATGCCGGCGGCCTGCGCGACAACGATCTCGCTATCCTTGTGTATGCGGTTCAGCGACCAGACCGTTGCCACGAACAGGGCGAGCGGGGTCAGAAGCGCTATGATCTGCGGTGCGCCGAGCATGACAATATAGAAATAGGTGATCGCAGACTGGCGGTTTTCCAGAATCAAATCGGTGCGTGAAAGCCCTTGGGCCAGCAAGGCCAGCATGGCGAGCCCGCCAATGATGATGACCACAGCCTTCAGGACTTCGAAAAACAGGTATGTCTGGACTTTGGTCATAAGGCGATTAGCAGGCTTTTCGCAGAATCCTTCAGAAAGGGGTGATATTTCCCTAGCTAACGAGTTGCGCAACGCGCGTCGACGTTTAGTTTCCGCTGCAAATGGAGAATCCACACATGAAAATCACATTTGCTGAAAGTGCCAAGGCCGACATCATCGCCTTTCTGGTCGATGAAGACGGGGATCTTCCCGAAGCTGCGGCCGCGCTGAACGAAACCACGGGCGGTCTGTTGTTAGAAGCCATGGATGGCAGCCGGTTCAGTGGCAAGAAGGACCAGCAGGCCTTTATCGTTCTGCCCAAGGGCAGCGATGCTCGCCGTGCGGTGCTGATCGGTGCAGGCAAGAAGGACAAGCGCGATGCGCGCGTTCTCGAAGGCCTCGGTGCCAATCTTTACAAGTCCCATTCCAGCAGCGGTTTCAAATCTCTCGCGGTCCATGCTGGTTCTGCAGAAGATGCTGCGCGCATTGCGCTCGGTGCGAAGCTCGCCAGCTATCGCTTCGATACATATTTCACCAAGCTGAAAGATGACCAGAAGCCAAGCCTTGAAAGCGTGACACTGGTGGTCTCCGATGTGCCTGCGGCAGAAGCGGCATTCGTGCCGTTGAATGCGGGCGCCGAAGGCACCAAGCTTGCGCGCGATCTGGTCAACATGCCACCGAACGATCTCTATCCGGCCAGCTTTGCAGAGAAGTGCCGCGAGCTGGGCCAGTATGGTGTTCAGGTCGAAGTGCTCGGCGAAGCGGAGCTTGCCAAACTCGGCATGAATTCCATGCTTGGCGTCGGTCAGGGCAGCGTCAAGGAAAGCCAGCTCGGCGTGATGAAATGGATGGGCGGCGCCGAAGGCGAAGACCCGGTGATCCTGATCGGCAAGGGCGTGTGCTTCGACACGGGCGGCATCTCGTTGAAGCCCGGACCGGGCATGGAAGACATGCGCGGGGATATGGGCGGCGCAGCGGCTGTGACCGGTGCAATCCGCGCGCTGGCCGAGCGCAAAGCCAAGGTCAATGTGATCGGTCTCGTGGGTCTGGTTGAGAACATGCCGGATGGCGACGCGATCCGACCGGGCGACATTCTCAAGTCGGCTTCCGGACAGACCATCGAAGTCCAGAACACCGATGCTGAAGGCCGTCTCGTGCTTTGCGATGTGCTCTGGTATGCGCAGGAGCATTTCAAACCGAAGGCGATGGTGGATCTCGCCACGCTGACCGGTGCAATTGTAATCTCGCTGGGCCATCATCATGCGGGCCTGTTCACGGAGAGCGACGATCTGGCGAATGAGCTCTCCAAGGCTGGCCAGACCGAAGGGGAGCGCGTGTGGCGCCTGCCGCTCGGGCCAGAGTATGACTCGCTGCTGAAGTCGAAATTTGCCGACATGCGCAATATTGGCGGCCGGGCCGCTGGCTCGATCACGGCGGCACAATTCCTGAAGCGCTTCGTGAAAGAGGGCGTGAAATGGGCGCACCTCGACATCGCAGGCGTCGCTTGGGTCGAGGGTGAGAAGGCCGCCTTCGATGTGAGCTGGGCATCCGGCTTCGGCCCGCGCCTGCTCGATCGCTGGATCGCGGACAATTACGAGAACTAGGTGATGTCAGAGGCGCCGAAGCCTGAATGGTGGTTTTACCATCTCTCCCGCACCACGCTGGAGCAGGCTGCGGCGCCGCTGATGCAGAAATGCCTTGATGTTGGTTGGCGCGTTCTGGCGGTCAGCCCGAGTGTCGAGCGCCGGGCGGCGCTGGATGCGAGCCTCTGGACTTTCGACGAGAAGACTTTCCTGCCGCATGGTCAGGCCGAGGCGCCGGGGCTTGATCCTGCGCGCCAGCCGATCCTGCTTGCAGGCAAGCCGGAGAATTTGAACCAGGCCGATGCGTTGTTCCTGATGGACGGGACGAAGGCGCCCGTCGATGCGCCCTATACGCGCTGCATGGTCATGTTCGATGATGGCGATACGGACACGCGCAATCTGGCCCGCCAGCAGTTCAAGGCGGCCAAGGATGCCGGGCTGGTGACCCGATATTTCCAGCAAACGCCGAGTGGCGGCTGGCAGGAAGCGGGGAAATAGGCGTCAGGCCTTTTTCACAAATTCCGATTTAAGGCCCATCTGGCCAATGCCGTCGATGCGGCAGTCGATATCGTGATCGCCGTCGACGAGACGGATATTCTTGACCTTGGTGCCGCGTTTGACGACTGAGGACGAGCCCTTGATCTTGAGGTCCTTGATGACCGTGACGGTGTCGCCGTCTGCGAGCGGGTTGCCGTTCGAGTCCTTGATGACTGGTGCGTCCGTTGCAGTTGTCGTGTCTGCGCTCCATTCATGGGCGCATTCCGGGCAGATCAGCAGCGCGCCGTCTTCATACGTGTATTCGGAATCGCAATTGGGGCAGGGAGGCAGCGCGCTCATGGGTCGGATCCTTGTCGAAATTCAGGCCCCAGCCCCTATGCCTCTCGGGCCGCCTGCGCAATAGCGGCCTTCGATGCTTGCCCCGCTGGGCCCGCCCCGCTATAGGCCGCGCCAGAACCCTTTTTTCCCTTTCAAGCAGGATGTCATCATGGCTGTTCAGCGCACTTTTTCCATCATCAAGCCGGACGCCACCGAGCGTAACCTGACCGGCGCCGTCAACGCCGTCATCGAGAAAGCCGGTCTCCGCATCATCGGCCAGCGCCGCATCCAGATGACGCAGGCCCAGGCCGAGCGCTTCTATGGCGTTCACAGCGAGCGTCCATTCTTCGGTGAACTGGTCGAGTTCATGACGTCCGGCCCGGTTGTCGTTCAGGTCCTCGAAGGCGAGAACGCTGTTGCCGCCTACCGTGAAGTCATGGGCGCCACGAACCCGGCCGAAGCCGCTGACGGCACGATCCGCAAACTGTTCGCCAAATCCATCGGCGAAAACACCGTGCACGGTTCGGACTCCGAAGAGAATGCCGCGATCGAGATCGCGCAATTCTTCTCCGAGGCCGACATCGCTGGCTAAGGCGACGCCTTCGGGCAGGTGAGATTTGCAAAGGGCCCGCCGTAAGGTTGGGCCCTTTTTCTTGCACGCAGCACAAGCGGCCGGACAGGCGGCGCCTTCCGGGGGTTACCAGATCAGTTTCAAGGCTGGCAGGGTCATGTGTCGGGGCGCGGCAGGTGATAGAGTCTGCATTCCTGGCGAAAGCCGGAATCTCTTGCTGCAGGAGGCCCCGGCATGCGCCGGGGACACGGATCGGGGGTGAGAATGATCAATTCGCTGTAGGCCGCTTCACGGAAAGGGCGTGACGGTTCAAAACCGAATCCGGATTGGAGCGGCCTCCGTCCCGATAGATCATCCGACAACAGATTGACCACAACCCGCCCGCTTCGTGTGATGCCCCAGAGCATCTGAGAGCCGGGGCGGCCATTGGCGCGGAACCACGCCCTCAGGCGCTGGATGCGCCAGAAGATCAGGGGCCAGATGAGCAAAAGAGGCCAAGGCAGGCCCGGCAAGGGCTGGAAGAGGGAAAAGGCTGGCATCGCCTCACCAGCATATTTGCGCAGTGTCTCCGACGAATTCGAAAGGCATGAACCTGCGTGGACTGGAGGCTAGTCTGCTACCTGCAAGTCGACATCCCGTGGAGAGAAAACCCGCGTTTGCTGGACAAATTGCTCAACTTCATCCTGAAATTCTGTGTACCGGGATTGGGTTATTGCAACATCTTCTTCATAGCTGTCGGGATGGAATGAGACGACATAGGCCCGCCCGAAATGTGACACAGGAAGTTCGGTATTGGGTACGCCACGCTCATATGTATCCGGCAGCCACAGGGTCCTGTCCTTGTCCTGATACCGATACTGTAGCCCGATCCGGTATGTGAACTTGTAGCCAGGATAGTAGCCAAGGTTCAAAAACACTTCTTCAATCTCGCCGGGTGCGAGCGTGAAGAAATCCACCTGTTTCAAGGTGCGGTCATAAGGGTCCAGATGCGGGGCCAATTGCAGGCCGGTTACGGGGCGCAGCATGCCTTTGAACTCGCGCTGTTCACCACCTGCACCGCGCTGGGCTTCGAACAGCGCAAGCATTTGCGGTGCGAAAGGTTCAGCAGACAGAACGTCGATCAGCAGGTAGGGCGCAAACTGCACTGTGTGTTTCTCGGCGTCCGACCGAACCGAGAATGAGAGGAAAGGCGTGGAGGAAATCGCCGGAAGGGTTTGGCGGACATCCTCGATGGGTCGCTCATCACTCACACCTTCGTATATGAAGCTGTCTATCTCATCATATACCCGGCTGATCGTGATAGGTTCAGAGAACTGGCGCCGGGCCGTATCAATCGTGTTCCAGACAAAGATTGCGACGCCGAAGATTGAAGCCAGCGAGCCCCAAAAAGCGATCTTGTTCCACAGGCTGAGTCTGCGGTAGCGAGTGATGATGTGCACCGATTACGTCCCCACGGTCATTTTGGCTTGGCATGAAGCCTACCCATGCTGACCGGGACATCAAGAGCGCCAAGCGAACTTCGCGACTTCAATTTGGGCAGGGAGTTCAGTCGCGCGCCTGAATTTCGGCGCAGGCCTTGGCCAGTGCTTCCGGATAGAGCTGGTGCTCAACTGGCAGGAGGCGTGCGGCGAGGCTGTCGGCTGTGTCGCCCGGCAGGATGGGCAGGCTCGCCTGCTGGATGATTTCGCCATCATCGACACCGGGACTGACCCAGTGGACAGTGCAGCCGGCTTCGGTATCGCCTGCATCAAGGGCGCGCTGATGGGTGTCGAGGCCTTTGTACTTTGGCAGCAGCGAGGGGTGGATGTTGACCATCCGGCCTTCCCATGTGTTGACGAACCAGGGTGTCAGGACGCGCATGAACCCGGCCAGTGCAATGATCTCGACGCCTGTCTCTGTGAGCTGTTCGTGCATCGCGCGCTCAAAGGCTTCGCGGTCCTTGCCATAAGTCTTGTGATCTATGGCGGCGGTCGCAATGCCGGCGGCGGTAGCCGTTTCCAGCCCCTTCGCGTCCGGCCGGTTGGACAGGACGAGGACGGGTTTGGCCGGATAGGCCGGGTCCCGCGCCGCCTCCAGGATGGCTTCCATGTTGGAGCCGCGCCCGGAAATCAGGATGGCCAGTTTCAGGCGGGTCATGCGGGGGCGAGGTCTCCGAGCGCGACCGGGTGTTCCCCCATCAGGCTCAGCTGGTTCATGACGATTTCAACCATGTCCGGCTCGACGGAGAAGACCATGCCGATGCCCATATTGAAGGTGCGATGCATCTCATCCAGCTCGACGCCGCCGGCTTCCTGCAGCCATTGGAAGACCGGGCCGGGCGTCCAGCTGTTGCGGTCAATGCGGGGGACAAGATGGTCCGGGCACATGCGCGGCGTGTTTTCCGTCAGGCCGCCGCCGGTGATGTGGGCAAGGCCATTGATCAGGCTGCCCTTGATGAGCGGCAGGGCGGCTGCGGAATAAAGCCGGGTCGGAGTCAGCAGGGCTTCGCCGAGCGTGCCGTCAGAGAAAGGCGAGGCGGCCTCGTAGGAGAGGCCTTCACGCTCGACGATGCGGCGGATCAGGGAATAGCCATTTGAATGCGGGCCGGACGAGGCGATGCCGATCAGCACGTCGCCTGCGGCCATGTCGCCCATGCGCGGAAGGACCTTGGCGCGGTCGACGGCGCCGACAACGAAGCCGGCAAGGTCATAATGGCCGGGCGGGTACATGCCGGGCATTTCAGCCGTTTCGCCGCCGACAAGGGCGCATCCGGACTGGCGGCAGCCTTCGGCGATGCCCGCGACGACCGCTTCGGCGATGCCGGCTTCGAGCTTGCCAGTTGCGAAATAATCCAGAAAAAACAGCGGCTCGGCCCCTTGGGCGAGCACGTCATTGGCGCACATGGCGACGAGGTCGATGCCGACCGTGTTGTGGATGCCGGTTTCGAAAGCCAGCATCAGCTTGGTGCCGACGCCGTCTGTGCCAGAAACCAGGACAGGATCCTCATAGCCGGAGGCTTTCAGGTCGAACAGCGCGCCGAAGCCGCCGAGCCCGCCCATGACGCCTGCGCGTGCGGTTGCCTTTGCCAGCGGGCCAATGGCCTCAACCAGCCTTTCTCCTGCCTCAATGTCGACACCGGCATCACGGTAGGAAAGGGGAGTTTTGGATGTATCGCTCATGATGACTCGCGCGTTAGCATGGGGAAAACGTCTCTGCCAGTGCCGCTTGCGGTTCCAGCCCCAGCTCTGGCTTGCTACAAGAGGTCTAAACGGAGGCCGTTGACCATGATTCGTATCCTTATTGCGTCCCTTTTCGCCCTCGTTGCCCTCGGGCTGGGCGCCTCCGCGGATACGCGGGATGTCTACACGATCTCGAATATCGAAGTGGATGAATCCGCGAGCACGCTGATTGAAGCGCGCGAACGGGCAATGGCTTCGGCCCGGATCAAGGGCGCGCGCGTCCTGATCGACCGGATCACCCTCGCGGATGACCGCATGGCGGCAGGCGGCATCCCGATTGACGCCGCACTGGCCAACCGCCTGTCGGCTGCTGTCGATGTGCAGGAAGAGACGGCCGGGAACGGTCGTTACAAGGGCACGCTGGCGATGGTCTACAATCCGCGCATGGTCCGCGCGCACCTCGACTCGCTGTCGGTGCCCTATGTCGATACGCAAGGCCCCAAGGGCCTGCTTGTGCCGCTTGCCGCCTCTGCCGGTCTGGAAGCGGCCTGGCGCGAAGCGCTCGGCACTGGCCGCGATGAGACCTTGTCGCCTTTCGTGACCTCCAACAGCCCCGGTTACAGCGCGTTCAGCGACTGGATGGAAATATCGCCGGAAGCCTCCGCCATGGGCGCCCGTCGCGGTATTCTCGCAGATTTGTCAGGCAGCGATGGCGCATGGCGCGTGACGGTCTCGACGGTGACTGCTGCCGGGACCGAACCGGTCGGGACGACCTCCTACGCCCAGACGCTTGAGGGCGCGGTCGAGGCGATGCTTAGCCTGCTGGATGAGAACTGGAAGCGGACCTCGGTTATTCGCAGTGGGGAACGTACGCCCGCCACCGCAAGCGTGCGCTATACCTCGCTCGCCGAATGGAACACGCTGCGCGGCGCGTTGGCGCGCTCACCGCTGATTTCGGAATTCCGGATCGAAGCCATCGCCCGTGACGGCGCATTGGTCGCGTTCTCCTATGCCGGGGATCCACCGCGCCTGCAGAATGACCTGCTTCAACGCGGTGTGTCGCTGTCCGAAAATGATTATGGCTGGATCGTCCGGTCTGCCGTTTCATCCTCGGGGGAACCGTGAGCCCGGCACCCCCTCACAGGCCCCAAAAGCCGAGCCAGCTGAGTCTCGGCTTTCCTGCAAAAGAACCCACGCTCGACGCGCTTCTGGTCACGGAAGCGAATGAAAGTGCGTTGGCCGTGCTGGGGGCGCCGCAGAGCTGGCCGTTCCCGGTGATCTGCCTGTTGGGGCCGCCGCGCTGCGGGCTGTCGGTGCTGGCGCGGGCCTGGTGCCAGGAATTCGGCGGCAGCTATCATGTCGCCAAGGAGTTTTCCCGGCTGAAATCGCGCGGCCTCGCCGCACTGGCGTCCGGCTTTGTGGCGGTGGATGATGCTGATCTAGTCAGGAAGTCCGAGAATTTGTTGACGCTGATCAATTCGGCGACGGCCGAGGGCGGGCATGTGCTGCTGACGTCCAAACGCCATCCGAGCCAGTGGCAGACGCAATCGGCTGACCTGAAATCGCGGCTGATGGCCCTGCCCGTGATCGAGATCGGGGAGCCGGACGAGAAAATACTGATGGCGCGGCTGGAATCGGCGGCAGAGCGCTATTTCCTAAAGCTGGACCCGGAGGTCATTAAGTATCTGGTGCCCCGTCTGGAACTTTCCTATGAGGCAATCGAAATATTTATAGAGAAATTAAATGATAAGGTGACCGAAGCGGGCAGGGCGCCTTCGGTGCCGCTGGCTAGGGAAGTCGTCGAAGAGCTGGGCTGGGCCGATCCCGATCAGAGGTCCATGCTCTAGACCTGAAATGAATTGCGGAGTTGGCATCATGGCCGATGGACAGTCTGGTAACCAGAAGCAGCTGATGAGCGCTCCGGAGCGCTTCCTGAACCGGGAATTGTCCTGGCTCGAATTCAACCAGCGTGTCCTGGAAGAAGCCTCCAATCAGGACCATCCGCTGCTGGAACGCCTGCGCTTCCTGTCGATCTCTGCGAGCAATCTCGATGAATTCGAGATGGTCCGCTATGCGGGCCTGCGCGAACAGGTGCGGGCGGGCGTGGTGAAAGCAAGCCAGGACGGCCTCACCCCCGGCGAACAGGTCGACCGGATCGAGGAAGCCTCGCTCAAACTGATTGCCGAGCAGCAGGCGCGCTGGCGCAGCCTGAAACAGGAACTGCATGCCGAAGGCGTTGACGTGCTCGGCGTGAAGGATCTGAACAAGAAGGATCGCACTGAACTCGACAAATATTTCCGGTCCAATATCTTCCCCGTCCTGACGCCGCTTGCGGTCGACCCGGCGCATCCTTTCCCGTTCATCCCCAATCTCGGCTTCTCGATCGCGATCAATCTGGTCGCGAAAGGCAATGGCGAGGATCATGTCGGCATCATTCCGCTGCCGGCCTTTGTCCGCCGGTTCATCCGGCTGCCAAAGGGAACGAAGGGCAATCTGCGCTTCATCGCGCTGGAAGATGTCATCGGCATGTTCATTGACGAGTTGTTCCCCGGCTTTGAGGAAAAGGATCGCTGCCTGTTCCGGGTCATCCGGGACAGCGATATCGAGATCGAGGAAGAAGCCGAAGATCTGATCCGCGAATTCGAGGTTCTGCTGAAGCAGCGCCGACGCGGCCGTATCGTCCGTATCCGGATGCAGTCGAGTGCGCCAGAGGATTTGCGACGGCTGATCACGCATGAGATCGGCGCCGAAGAAGCCGACATCGTGCTCTATGATGGTATTCTCGGCATGGCGCAGCTGTCGGAGCTGATCGTCAGTGATCGTCCGGATTTGCAATTTCCGTCTTATGAGCCGCGCTATCCGGAACGTATCCGTGAAATGGGCGGCGACTGTTTCGCGGCGATCCGGGCCAAGGACATTTTGGTCCACCACCCGTTCGAGACATTTGATGTGGTGGTGCAGTTCATCCGCCAGGCTGCCGCCGACCCGCAAGTGGTGGCCATCAAGCAAACACTTTACCGGACCACAGCAAATTCACCCATTGTTGCCGCGCTGATCGAGGCGGCTGAAGCCGGCAAAAACGTCACGGCGCTGGTCGAGATCAAGGCGCGCTTTGATGAGGAGGCCAATCT